>CADCQE010000148.1 GCA_902803505.1 uncultured Lachnospiraceae bacterium
CGGTTTTGATGCCAATTTCTATTGAAACAAGGGAATTCCCCTGTACTTCTTACCCAAATATCGCTTTTGGGGTAGACGGATTGCATCTGAGTCTGAAATTGCAGAATTTCATGACGTTCAACCCGCCGATTTTGCATCCAAGGAAGAAACTTATTCTGACTTTCCCTCTGACTGGCATCCGGTCCACTCCGAAACACCTTCTGAGAAAGGACGGAACTGTTTCAACCCCGTTGCGAAACGCCGACATCTTCTTGAAATCATCGGTATTACGTTCGCGCTGTTTCTGGGCACGCTGCTGCGTTCTGGCGGAGATCGTTACCCTTGTGGTCCTGGTGTATTCTTTAGGATTGCATTGATCGCGGAAAGGACAGTTTTCACAGTCCCTTTTGTGGAAGCTGATGGTGCAGATTCCGGCTTTGCTGCAGGAGCAGCTTTTGGGGGGCTTTCCGTTGGGACATTCCGTTACTCTTGTTCCGTCCTCATTGAATTTGAAATCAGCTGCGATGTCTTTAGCTTCTCTGCCGGTCAGGTTGGTATTGAAGATCGTCACATTGTTTTCGGCAGCTTTCTCTTCCAGATTACTTCCGCTGTATGCGCCATCGGCAGCAATCGTTACGGGTTTTTCCTGGGGGCCGATTTCTTCCACGTAGTCCTGCATGAACCTGCTGTCGCTGTATGTGTTCTGCTCAAGCTGGTATTCCATAATCAGCGAACCGTTTTCACCCTTTTCCTCGACGAGATTAGCGACATAACCACGGTGGCCTTTGCCAGCTTTCTCCCGGTAGGTAGCTTCAGGATCGGATGGGTTTTGCAGAATCCCTGCATGCATCGTCGGATCTCCGGCTTCCTTCAACCGGTAACTGCCGTCTTCCTGATGATTGGTTTGTTCACTCAATACCCTGAGTAATAACTGGTATTCATTGTAGTCGTCGTAATTCCCGCCTGCGCACAGCCTCATCAGAATGCTGGCGTCAGACAGAACCTTTTCAATCTTCGTGGAGGTGTCATCCGACTTGTTGTAGTAAATGACCAGGTTTTCATCTTCCTTGTTCAGGTAATGCCTGAGCTGTTCCGGCAGCTCGACTTCCAGCTTCTTCAGCAGCTTCACCATCCGGGCAACGCAGTTATAGAGAAGTTCCAGGCGGGTCATACGCTTAATATTGGAGTCGATCATCATGCTGTCCATCCGGCGAAGACTCCGATCTATCTTCATGAGCTTTGCCAGCTGTTCACTCAGACCGGTTATGCAGTCGTGTAGCGGATCTTTTCCGGTTTCCCTGTAGTAAGTGATACAGCGTGCTCTGAAGCGCCCCAGTGTTCGGTCGCTCATGGGCTGCTCCGCCATCCCGGTGGTATGCAGCGCTACTTTGAACCGGATATCAAACATCATTGCATTGAGGATTTCATCATCCGACATGTTCGTTACTTCTTTTAGAAGCAACGCGCCGACTGTCACATTCACTGGCGTGTTCGGTCTGGAGTCCACCGTGCTGTACATTGGTGCAAACTGCTGCTCATCAATTAGCGGGAAGATTTCCTCCGCAAACACTTTTGCCCAGGATTTCTCCAGAAACCGTTTTTCCCGATCGCTCATCAACGCTGTGGCATCCAGCATTGATGTCTGACTCGCGGAAGGATCATTGGCTCGGAATGACATGTTGACTGCCTCCAGTGATTTCTCTCACTGTATATATTCGACAGCCGACATCTAATCTCCTTTTGGGAACCACCTCCTTGGCGTGTTTTTTTAGGGATTTTGACCTTTTGACGCCTTAAGATCATCGCGTTCCTGAAGGGCGAAGATATGAACGGGGAAGATGAATAACAGAAGGGTTCGGATCGATGTATCATTTCTATAAGATCTTTGGCGATTCCGCATATGAAGAGAGACAGCTCAATTCTTTTAAGAATGAGCCCCACAGTATCACAACGCAGATCAATACGCTGGTGACATTTTCACCCGGGTTTTTTCGGAATGAGCTTGAAACAGGACTCAGCATATTAGGAATAGAAGAGAGCGACTCTCCTGACTGGAGTGATCTTATGGCTTTGGACGCGCTTGTGATCAATCCACTGTCGGATCTACTCAATGAATATGCAAAGGTTGACAGAATCGGAGCAAAGCATGCTGCAGAAGAAATGATAGAAGTGCTGAATCTCAGGGAGTCATGTGAGGACTTTCCAGAACGACAAATCGAATTGCCGAAATCTGCAGCAGGAATCAAAATATAACATCGGGTAGTTGAAAATGGTATCCGTGGCGTCTGAAAGCGGCAATAAAAAATCGATCCCATGAGGATCGAAAGAATGGCATATTAAGGCGTAGCGGGTTAAAAAGTCAGGAAGTTGACAACGTATCGGGACAGTTGTCAGAAAGGGATAGCGATTATATGATTAGGA
>CADCQE010000149.1 GCA_902803505.1 uncultured Lachnospiraceae bacterium
AACCTTTATTTCATAAATCTGCGTGCGCCCGCAAGGAAGATGCGGTAATGCGGGGGCAGCAGATCCCGGTTGGCCTCGACGAGGGCCTGGCGGATCGGGAGATTCTGGGGGCAGTGCTTTTCACATTTTCCGCACTTGACACACTGGGAGGGAAGGGCGCTCTTCCTGCGGAATCCAACCGTCTGAATGAATTCCGCCCTCGCGCTTGAGCGCTTCTCCGTGTACATGCGGTTCCAGCAGCGGAAGGTCGCGGGAATGTCCACGCCTTTGGGACAGGGCATACAGTAATTGCATCCCGTGCAGCCAATCTTGACACTCCGCCTGATCTCTGCTTTGACAGCTTCGATCAGGGCATTGTCCTGCTCCGTAAATTCTCCTGCCCGGGCTTCAGAGGCACAGCGGCAGTTCTCCTCCACCATTTTCATAGAATTCATGCCGGACAGGACGCAGGTGACCGCTTCCTGGTTCCAGAGCCAGCGCAGTCCCCACTCGGCGGGGGAGCGGTGGCGCTCATTTTCAGAAATGATATGCTTCGCCTTCTCCGGAAGCAGGCCGACGAGCCTCCCGCCTCTCAGGGGCTCCATGATGATGACGGGGATGCCCTTCTCGTGGGCCGTCTCAAGCCCGATCCGGCCGGCCTGGGAGGTTTCGTCCAGGTAATTGTACTGGATCTGGCAGAAATCCCAGTCGTAGCTGTTCAGGATCTTCAGGAACATCTCCGTATTTCCATGGAAAGAGAAGCCGATGTTCCGGATGGCCTTGCTTTCCTTCTTCTGGCGGATCCAGTCCTCGATACCGAACTTCTTAAGCTTCTCCCATTCCGCGATATCAGTGAACATGTGCATGAGATAGTAATCGATATGATCCGTCCGAAGCCTCTTCAGCTCCTCGTTGAAGTAGCGGTCTATGGCGGCGGCATTCTTTACAAGATATTGGGGAAGCTTTGTCGCAATGTTCACTTTGTCGCGAAGCTGATTGCTCTCCAGCACCTTGCCGAGGAGTTCCTCGCTGCCGCTGTATATGTAGGCAGTGTCATAATAATTGATGCCGAGTTCATATGCCTTGAGCAGCTCCTGCTCCGCTTTGGCATAATCCAGGCCGGTCCCTTTCCTCGTGAAGCGCATGCAGCCGTATCCCAGGATAGAGATCTCGTTGCCATATCTGTCTGTTCTGTATTGCATGGGCACCTCCTTTAGACTTGGTTTCATTGTAAAGGGAGTGGGCTTGCGGGTCAAGGGGCTTGAGAGGGGCCGTGAATAGTAATGCTTGCTGGCATCAGACAGCGAGAATTAGCACTCACCTCTTGACAGTGCTAACAATCGGTGCTATGATAGGCTTCAGAGAGAAAGCCGCGTATCATCTTTAGGCTTTTTTCAAAATGACAGTAACGCCCGGGATCTGAGGGGAGCGAAGGCGGACCCCGGCGATGAGAAGGAGGAAACGATAGATGAATATTGAGAAATTCACAAAAAAATCAAAGGAAGCTCTGATGGAGCTCGATAAAACAGCATTGGATTTTGGCAACCAGGAGATTGAAGAGGAGCACCTGCTCTATGTGCTGCTGACGCAAGAGGATTCACTGATCCGGAAGCTTCTGGAGAAGATGAGTGTGGACACGGAGTCCTTTGAGAATGCGGTCTGCACGGCCATCGACAGGAGACCGAAGGTGAGCGGTGGGAGTACGCCCTATTTCGGCGGTGACCTGAACAAGGCCCTGCTGAAGGCCCCGGATGAGGCGAAGGCGATGGGAGATGAGTACACCTCTGTCGAGCACCTGTTTCTCGCTATGCTGAAGTATCCGAACCGCACTCTGAAGGAGCTGTTCCGCACTTACGGGATTACGAAGGACACGTTCCTGAAGGCTCTGGCCCAGGTCCGCGGAAACCAGAAGGTCACGACGGACAACCCGGAGGTTACGTATGATTCTCTGAGCAAATACGGCCTGGACCTCGTGGAGAAGGCAAAGGAGCAGAAGCTGGATCCGGTGATCGGCCGGGACGATGAGATCCGGCAGACTGTGCTGATCCTGTCCAGAAAATCCAAAAATAACCCCGTGCTCATCGGCGAACCCGGTGTCGGCAAGACTGCGGTGGTTGAGGGGCTTGCCCAGCGGATTGTAAAGGGCGATGTGCCGGATAACCTGAAGGACAAACACATCTTTGCCCTGGATATGGGCGCACTTGTGGCGGGCGCGAAATACCGCGGCGAGTTTGAGGAGAGGCTGAAAGCCGTTCTCGAGGAGGTGCGCGGATCGGAGGGGAGGATCATTCTCTTCATCGATGAGCTGCACCTGATCGTCGGGGCCGGCAAGACCGATGGCGCCATGGATGCGGGAAATATGCTGAAGCCCATGCTCGCAAGAGGGGAGCTCCACTGTATCGGGGCTACGACACTTGACGAATACCGCGAGTACATTGAGAAGGACAAGGCTCTGGAGCGGCGCTTCCAGCCGGTTATGGTGAACGAGCCGACCGTAGAGGAGACCATTTCCATTCTGAGAGGATTAAAAGAGCGCTATGAAGTCTATCACGGCGTGAAGATCACGGACAACGCTCTGGTTTCAGCGGCGACGCTGTCTCAGCGCTATATTACTGAGCGCTTCCTTCCGGATAAGGCCATAGACCTGGTGGATGAGGCCTGCGCACTGATCAAGACAGAGCTCAATTCCATGCCGACAGAGTTGGATGAGATGCAGCGCAGAATCACACAGATGGAGATCGAGGAGACGGCCCTCAAGAAGGAATCGGACCACCTCAGCCAGGAGCGGCTGCTGACCTTGCAGAAGGACCTGGCCGAGCTCAGGGACACGTTCCATGCGAAGCGCGCCCAGTGGGAGAACGAGAAGAATGCTGTAGAAGGACTGAAGACTTACAGGGAACAGATTGATGAGGTCAACTCCCAGATTGAGATTGCGAAGAGAAACTATGACCTCAATAAGGCAGCGGAACTGCAGTACGGCGAGCTGCCGAGGCTCCAGAAGGCCTTGAAGGAGGCCGAGGAGACGGTTCAGAACCGCGACCTCTCCATGGTACATGAGGAAGTGGACGACGATGAGATCGCTAAGATTGTCTCAAAATGGACCGGCATCCCTGTCACCAAGCTGACCGCCGGAGAGCGGGAGAAGCTGCTCAGCCTCGAGAGTGAACTGCACAAGCGGGTGATCGGCCAGGAGGAGGCTGTCTCAAAGGTGGCGGATGCAATCCTGCGTTCGAAAGCGGGCATTAAGGACCCCAGGCGCCCCATAGGTTCCTTCCTGTTCCTCGGCCCCACCGGCGTGGGCAAGACAGAGCTCGCGAAGACGCTCGCCGCTTATCTCTTCGATGACGAGAGCAATATGGTGCGGATCGACATGACGGAGTATATGGAGAAATATTCCGTCTCCCGCCTGATCGGAGCGCCTCCCGGATACGTCGGCTACGACGAAGGCGGCCAGCTCACGGAGGCAGTCCGCAGAAAGCCTTTCTCGGTTGTGCTCTTTGATGAAGTGGAGAAGGCCCATCCGGATGTCTTCAATGTGCTGCTCCAGGTTCTGGACGACGGGCATATCACGGACAGTCAGGGCCGCACAGTGGATTTTAAGAATACGATCATCATCCTGACTTCGAACATCGGCTCCCAGTACCTGCTGGACGGTGTCTCGGAGAACGGGGAGATTAGCAGTGAGGCAGAGGCGCTGGTGAGTGCGGAGCTCAAGAGCCATTTCCGGCCGGAGTTCCTGAACCGCCTCGACGAGACGATCCTGTTCCGCCCGCTCACGAAGGAGAACATCCGCGGCATCGTGGAGCTCCAGCTTGAGGATCTGAACCGGCGGCTCGCTGCGCAGCAGCTCTCAATTAAGCTGACGGACGCCGCGAAGGAGTACGTCATTGAGAGTGGCTACGACCCGGTTTACGGGGCCCGGCCGCTGAAGCGCTATCTGCAGCAGAATGTGGAGACGCTTGCCGCCAAGCTCATACTGAAGGGCGATCTCAGCGAGGGATCAGTGATCAGGATTGATCTGGTGGATGGTGCGCTGAAAGCAGTGTAATGGGTCAAAAGGGACGGTTCCTGCAGATCCACGATTATGTAAACATTTTTGTTGACATAATCGTGGGTCTGCAGGAACCGTCCCTTTTGACCCACTTACACTGCAAGCCCCTGCTCATGCTTCGCAAGCACTTTTTTTATTCTGTCAATCGGATTGAGCAGGCTCGACAGCGACTGGTCGTGGTTCAGCGTATCAATAATGAGAGCCAGATACTTACTCATATCGCAGCTCCTGTAATACGGCTTCTCCAGGAGCTCCTTCGGCTGGTAGACAAGATTCGTAGTGATGAGCTTATGAAACAGCCCGCGCTTATAGGCGCTGTCAAAAGGCGCTGTCCCGGCGGTCAGGATGCCGAATGTTGCACAGATAAAGATCCGGTTCGCCGCTTTCTTCTTCAAGAGCTGGGCGGTCTCGAGGACGCCGTCGCCGGAGGAGATCATATCGTCGATGATGATGACGTCCTTGCCCTTTGCTTCGGGCCCGAGGAATTCGTGGGCGAGGACCGGATTCCTGCCGTTCACAACGGTCGTATAATCCCGCCGCTTATAGAACATCCCCATGTCCACGCCGAGGACGTTCGCCAGGTAGATCGCCCTGCTCATGCCCCCTTCATCGGGGCTCACGACCATCAGGTGCTCACTGTCGATCTTCAGGTCAGGGGCCTCGCGGAGGACATTTTTGATAAACTGGTACGTGGGGCTCACTGTCTCAAATCCCGCCAGCGGGATCGCATTCTGCACGCGGCTGTCGTGGGCATCAAAGGTGATGATGTTGTCTACGTTCAGCTCCTGCAGCTCCTGCAGGGCCCCCGAGCAGTCCAGGGACTCACGCCCCACCTGGCGGATCTGCCTGCCCTCATAGAGATAGGGCATGATGACATTGATCCTGCGGGGCTTCCTTCCGGCCGCCGAGATCACCCGCTTCAGATCCTGAAAATGATCATCCGGGGACATGACATTCTCAAAGCCGGCCATCTTATATGTAATGGAATAGTTCATGACGTCCACCATGAAATAGACGTCGTCGCCTCTCACGGATTTGCGGATGGTTCCCTTTGCCTCGCCGGAGCCGAAGCGGGGGACATCCGCCTCGACAATAAAGGATTCCTTCATGTAGCCGTCCGAGCAGGGGACATTCCCTTCCGCGACGCGGCTGCTGCGCCATTGTACAAGGTAATCATCGACCTTCTTGCCGATCTCGGCCATACTCTTCAGGGGAATGATCGCCAGTCTCCCCTCAGGAATGGTGTCCATAACCGGCTTTGCCTGTGTGTCTTTTTGATCAGACGTCATATACTTCCTCCGCTGAGTGTCTTAAGAATCCGTATATCATCTCCGATGAGCTTCAGTATCGTAAATTCACTTGTGATCCGCGAGAGAACCCGCTCAGAGTACTTTCCGGAGAGCTCCCGCAAAGAGAGATTCGTTGAGATCACCGTGGAGCGCCGGCTCCGGATCCGCTCATTGAGAAGACGGAAGAGCTCGGAAGCCGTGAAGGCGTTCGTCAGCTCCGTGCCGAGATCATCGATGATCAGGAGATCTGTGTGACCGGCGAGATCCCTCAGGGAAGTGCGCTTCGGTCCGTCCTTGTCAAATGCAGACCGGGCCAGGGCATCAAAAAGATCCCCCGAGGAATAGTAGAGAACAGACAGGCCGCGGTCCAGAGCCTCCTTGGCAATGCAGTGCGTAAGAAATGTCTTCCCGACACCGGTATTCCCATAGAGATACAGATTGCCGCGGATGCTCTCCCCGTCGAAGAGCGCTCTCGCCTTGTCCACCGCCTCCCGGGCAGTCTCCCGCGCGGAAAGCCCGGTCGACTCATCTGTCATTATATCAGAATACCACTCATAGGAGAAGCGGCTGAAATTCTCTTTCTCAAGGAGCTCCCCAAGCGCAGAGCTGCCATGGAAGAGCGCGGCGGCCGTGCGCTCGAAGCAGCTGCAATGCCGCCCGTCGATCAGTCCCGTATCCCTGCACGCGGGGCACTCATACTGCAGCTCAAGGGCATCCTGGGGATAACCGTGGGCCAGAAGCAGCTGCTTCTTTCTGGCGGAGATCCGGCCGAGCTGCCTGTGATAGCCGTCGAGGTCTGTCAGCGGGTCCCGGATGCGGGCTCTGGCTGCCTCAAGGGATGAGACCGCGATCTCGTCATCAAGGGAAGCGATCTGGGGAATCTCACGGTAAATGGCCTCCCTGCGCTGCTCCAGTTCTCTGCGCTTCCGCTCCCTCAGATCGTCATAGTGGCGCATGACGGCGTCGTATTCAACATTGCTAAGTGCCATATCCCCTACCTTTACGCTTTCGTTCCGGAAGCTTTCTTCCGAAGCGCGGTCTCGAGCGAGCCGTAATCGTAGCTGCGCTGCTGGAAATCAGAGAAGGCGTTCGCGGCCTTCTTTCTCACTCTTTTTGCCGCTTCGGGCTGGGCTTCCTTCTTCGCGGCAGTCTCCCGCACATGCTCGTCATCGAGTGTCTCCACATCGCCCATCGAGCGGACCCCCCGGGCATACCATTTTGATAAAATGCTGTCCGCGTAATTCAGGGTGGGCTTGGAGGCGCTCATCACCGTGCGGGTACAGGCCTCCCGGATCAGCTCCATGGGGAACTCGTACTTCTCGATCCATTTCTTCATGATGCGGATCTCTTCTTCAATCGGGTGATGGTTGTCGATCCCGAGGGCCTTCAGGATATCATAGTATTCGCGGTGATAGTTCCCTGCGGAGATCCTGGCGTCCCGGACTGTTCCGATTCCCTGGTCCTTCCAGGCGAGAGCCACTCTCTCGATATACTGAAAGCTCTTGTGGCCATGGCTCACACAGTACTCAATCAGGTAATCGATGAGATCCGGTGAAAAATGCAGGCTGTCATAGAAAAAACAGATCTTCTGCATCTCGGATCGGGTCAGCGGCTTTCCGATATACTGCTGGGCGATGAAGAGGAGCTCACGGATGTCCTCCCGCTCTCCGAGCTCGGTCATGCGCTCGGTCGTGATGTCCGAGGACTTGGCTGCAGCAGGTGCGGCGGCCCGGATCTCCGGCTTGCAGTAGCTGGTGAAGGAGATGTCCTGGACAGAGCCGTCCACATCACGGTTCAACGAAAGAACACCCTCCCTCTCCCAATAGCGGAGAGCGCGGGTCACGTCATTCTCGGTGCAGTTCATCCGGTCCGCAATGGAGCACAGGCTTAAGACATCGTTGCCGCTGCCTGCAATGCGCAGCAGGTAGAGGTAGATGCGAAGAAAATCGCCATTTGCTTCGGGGAGAAAGCGGTCGAGAAAATCATTTGCTATCACTGTAACGTCCTGCGAGAAGCAGGAACGGATTCGTATCGTGTCCATACCTGGATTATACACGGAAAAGATCCGCAGCACATCCACAAAATCATCCACAGCCAGGGCACAGCTGCGGTGGAGAATGGGAGATGTGGACAATGTGTATGACGTGGATGATCAGGAGCGGAGCAGGTCTTCTCCAATATCTACAATATTCCCGGCCCCCATAGTTATCAACAAATCGCCCTCCTTAAGCTCCGAACGGAGCAGATCTTCGATCTCCGCAAAGCTCGGAAAATAATCCACGGCAGTGCCGCGCTTTCGGATCTCTGTCATCAGGTCCCGGGAGGAGATGCCGATGGTATTCTTTTCCCGCGCCGCATAGATATCTGCGAGGACCACTCTGTCGGCTGCGCTGAGGGCATCGGCAAATTCTGCAAGCAGGGCTTTCGTCCGCGTGTAGGTGTGGGGCTGGAAGGCAATGATGAGCCTCTTGTGGGGACACTGCCTTGCCGCCTTGATTGTGGCCCGGATCTCGGAGGGGTGGTGGGCGTAGTCGTCAATGATCTCGGCGCCGCCCAGCTTCCCTTTGTGCTGGAAGCGCCGCTCCGTGCCGCTGAAGGAAAGAAGTCCGGAGGCGATGCACGAGGGAGTAAGCCCCAGCTTTCTGCCGAGAGCGATGGCGGAAAGTGCGTTCGAGACGTTGTGGATGCCGGGCACCCGGAGCGTGAAGCGCCCCAGCTCCTCTCCCCTCTCCAGACAGGTGAAGCTGCCGTGACCCCGCTCGTCGAAGCAGATGTCCGAGGCAGTGTAGTCAGCGTCCTGTTCCAGGGAGTAGGTGATGAGCTCACAGGAAAGCCCCTCGGATACCTCTTCGAACCTGGCTGTATCCCGGTTCAGGATCAGCGTTCCTCCCTCGTCAAGGAGCAGGGCGAAGCGGTGGAAGGAGGAAGCAATATCGTCGAGATCCTTAAAGAAATCCAGGTGATCGGCATCCACATTCAGGATGATCTCGATCTTCGGGAAGAAGGAGAGAAAACTGTTGGTGTACTCGCAGGCCTCCGTGACAAAGGTGCCGGATCGGCCCACACGGATATTGCCGTCAATGGCGGGGAGAATTCCTCCGACCGTAATTGTGGGATCACATCCGGCCTCCATCAGGATGTGGGAGACCATGGATGTGGTCGTCGTCTTGCCGTGGGTCCCGGCCACTGCGATCGGGGTCTCATAATTCTTCATAATCTGCCCGAGAAGCTCTGCCCGGGTAAGTGTTGGGATTGAGGCCTCCTGTGCAGCCACAAGCTCCGGGTTGTCCGGACGGATCGCCGCGGAATAGACGACACAGTCGATCCCTTCGGTGATGTTCTCCGCGCTCTGGCCTATGAAAATGACAGCACCTTTTTGTTCGAGCTTCCGGGTCAGCGGGGAAACGGAGGAATCCGATCCCGAGATCTGGAAGCCCTCTCCCAGCAGAATCTCTGCAAGTCCGCTCATGCTGATGCCGCCGATACCGATAAAATGAAGATGCTGTTTCCTGGAAAAATCAACCTGATACATAATGAGCGAAGCCTCCTGCACCCCTGCGTTTGTTTCGTTACTATTCACGGGCCCTCCCGCTACAGGCCACTTCCTTAGGAAGCGGGTGAGTACGAAAATGAATCACTTGATGTAATTTGGACCCGATATTTATCGAGGGCCATAATCGCCTCATAGTATATCACATAATCATCGATTTGCCACTCCCGCCATATAAATAAGGGTGAAATATGAGAATACAGATTTGTTTGTTGTGAATATAACTAAAAAACTTGATTCCATACCCTGTGAATTGTAATATATGTTCACTTGTGTAAAACGTTGTGATATAATTGTCATGGAGCTAAGCTTGAATGACTACACATGACTAGATGATTAGAACGTGAGGTGAAGCAAATGATCAAAAAGGAAATGATCGCGATGCTGCTCGCCGGAGGACAGGGAAGCCGCCTGGGAGTCCTGACGGACAATGTGGCGAAGCCCGCCGTTTCCTTCGGGGGCAAGTACCGGATCATCGATTTCCCGCTCAGCAACTGCATCAATTCCGGGATTGATACAGTTGGCGTGCTCACTCAGTACAGACCGCTGCGGCTGAACACGCATATCGGCATCGGGATCCCCTGGGATCTGGACAGGAATGTTGGCGGGGTGACTGTTCTGCCCCCCTATGAGAAGATCGGGAATACCGACTGGTATACCGGGACGGCGAATGCCATCTACCAGAACCTCGAATTTATGGAACAATACAACCCGGATTATGTATTGATTCTCTCCGGCGACCACATTTACAAGATGGATTATGAGGTGATGCTGGACTACCACAAGGCGAATAAGGCGGATATCACGATCGCCGTCATGCCTGTTCCCATGGAGGAGGCCTCCCGCTTCGGCATTATGGTGACGGATGAGAGCGGGAGAGTTACGGAGTTCCAGGAGAAGCCGGAGCACCCCATCAGTAACCTGGCCTCCATGGGCATCTATATCTTCAGCTGGAAGACCCTCAGGGAGGCTCTGATCAAGCTGAAGGACCAGTCCGGGCTTGACTTCGGGAAGCATGTTCTTCCCTTCTGCCGTGAGAACGGAAAGCGGCTCTTTGCCTATGAGTTCAACGGCTACTGGAAGGATGTGGGGACCCTCGGCTCCTACTGGGAAGCGAACATGGAGCTCATCGACGTGATTCCGGAATTCAATCTCTACGAGGAGTTCTGGAAGATCTACACGAGAGGAGATATCGTCCCCCCGGATTACATCAGTGAGAATGCCGTTGTGGACAAATGCATCATCGGTGAGGGAGCCGAGATCTATGGAGAGGTGCACGGCTCCGTGATCGGTCCGGCCGTCCGGATTGAAGAAGGCGCTGTCGTGCGGGACTCCATTATTATGCAGGAGACCTATGTCGGCAAGGGAGCCCAGATCAACCGGGCCGTGATCGCGCAGAATGTGGCTATCGGGGACGGTGTGGTTCTCGGAGAAGGAGAGGATGCACCCAACGAGTTCAACCGCAGCGTCTACGCCTTCGGACTTGTCACGGTGGGAGAGAATTCTGTGATCCCTTCGGGAGTCCGGATCGGGAGAAATACGGCAATACTGGGCGAGACGACAACAGCAGATTATCCGAACGGCGTGCTGAAGAGCGGCGGTGCGATCATCCAGGGCTACGAGAGAGGCGGTGAGGCATAAATGAGGGCAGTAGGCATCATACTTGCAGGCGGCAATAACAACAGGATGCGTGAGCTCTCCAGCAAGAGGGCCATCGCGGCCATGCCCATGGCGGGCAGCTACAGGAGCATCGACTTCGCACTGTCCAATATGACGAATTCCCACATCGGCAAGGTGGCGGTGCTCACGCAGTACAACGCAAGATCCCTCAACGAGCACCTGTCTTCCTCCAAGTGGTGGGATTTTGGCAGAAAGCAGGGAGGTCTCTTCCTCTTTCCGCCGACGATTACCTCGAAGAACAGCTGGTGGTACAGGGGGACGGCGGATGCCATTTACCAGAATTTAGACTGGCTGAGGCAGTGTCATGAGCCCTATGTCGTGATCGCCAGCGGCGACTGCATTTACAAGCTTGATTACAACAAGGTATTGGAGTTCCATATCGCAAAGCGCGCGGATGTGACCGTGGTCTGCACGGAGTGCCGGGATGACGACCTCAGCCGCTTCGGTGTCCTGAAGATGAATGAGGACTGCAGGATCGAGGAATTCGATGAGAAGCCGATGGTCTCCAAGTCCAATGTCATTTCCACGGGGATCTATGTCATCCGCAGACGGCAGCTCATTGAGATGATTGAAAAATGCGCACAGGAGGACCGCTCCGATTTTGTAAAGGACATTCTCATCCGCTACAAGGACCTGAAGCGGATCTACGGCTACAAGATGAACACGTATTGGAGCAATATCTCCACCGTGGAATCCTACTACCGGACCAATATGGATTTCCTGAAGATGGATGTGCGCGATTATTTCTTCCGGCAGGGAGAGCAGATCTACACGAAGGTAGATGACAATCCGCCGGCGAAATTCAACCCCGGCTGCCAGGTCCGGAACTGTCTCGTGGCCTCCGGCTGCATCATCAACGGGAGCATAGAGAACTCTGTGATCTTCAAGAAGGTATTTATCGGGAACAATTGCTACATCCGCAACTCCATTATCCTCAATGAAGTGTATATTGGGGACAACACGCATATCGAGAACTGCGTGGTGGAGAGCCGCGACACGATCCGCGCCAACTCCTATCACTGCGGGGAGAACGGAGTCAAGATTGTGATCGAGAAGAATGAGCGGTATGCAATCTGAGACAGACCGGAAGCCGGGAACGGCTTACACGTCTTTTGACGGATTATTACTTGCAAAGGCACATTAGAAGAGTATACGGCCGGATCCGGGGATCATCTGCATGGAAGCCCCGGGCCAGCTTGTATATAGATACATGAAACTTACAAGAAAGGGAAGAACTATGAACATTACAGACGTAAGAGTAAGGAAGGTATCAAAAGAGGGGAAAATGAAGGCAGTTGTCTGCATCACGATCGAGGATGAGTTCGTGGTCCACGACATCAAGGTGATTGAGGGAGAAAAAGGGCTTTTCATTGCGATGCCTAGCCGGAAGGCTGCGGATGGAGAGTACAGAGACATTGCCCATCCGATCAATTCTACTACGCGAAGTGAGATTCAGTCCATTATCCTCACGAAGTACCAGGAGACGATGGACCAGGAGGAAGCGGAGTCTGAGACTGCGGAAGAGTGAGTGAGCAGGAACCTCACCCTACAGTCTCAGACATAAGCAGCTTCGCTGCGACATACGTGCGAAGCACGGATGGTCTGTGGCCTGTAGCGGGAGAGACCGTGGATCGTAACGCCAAGGGGACGGTTTTTCTGACATTATTATGTTGAAATCAGTGTTGACATAATAGGAAGTCAGAGGAACCGTCCCCTTGACGCATCCGCCTGAAAAAGCGCTTTCCCGGCCCGGAGAAGCCCCATTATTTTTGTGTTTTTTATGTCAACTTGTTACAAAAATATTAAGAAATTTAAACAATATCCTTTCAAAATGTTACGACCTGTGTTAAAATGACACCTGTGTTTTGAAAGGAGTTGATTTTTTTATGTTAAAAATGAAGCTGATCGCATGCACCCTGGCCATAGTCCTCGCAGTATCCAACACGGTTCCGGCATTTGCGGATACCTATGATGAGATCGCCTGGGCCGAAGCAGAGAAGGACGCTGCAGAGACTTCGTTGTACCAGACACAGGACCAGATTGATGCGCTGGAAGCAGAGAAAAGCAATCTTGTCACATACCTCGGGGAGCTCAACGGGCAGATGAAGAATCTCGCTCTGGAGCTTAGTTCCCTGTCTGCCCAGATCAACAGCAAGAAGACCCAGATTGAGATTACGAAGGGCGCTGTGAACCGGACAAAGACGAAAGAGGAGAAGCAGTACCAGACGATGAAGGCGAGAATCCGCTATCTGTACGAGGAAGTGGATCAGTCTCTCATGACGACACTGCTCGCATCCGACAGCGTCTCTTCCTTCCTCAATACAGCCACTGAGGCTGCCGAGATGACGAACTACGATCAGGGACGCCTGGAGGAATACCAGCAGACCAAGGACATCATAGCGAACAGACAGGCGGAACTGGAAGCAGATGAGAAAAAGCTTGTGGAGCTGAAGAAGAGCTCCGAGAAGAAGAAAGCGGAAGTGGAGAAGCTCGCGGCCCAGACCAATGCCAAGATCGCCGAGTACGAGAAGAACATCGGAGAAAAAGAGCTGGCGGCTTCTGACCTCAACAGCCGCATCCAGGAACAGAAGGAGATCCTGGCGGCGCTGGAGAAGCAGGCTGCGGAAGAAGAAGCGGCCCGGATCGAGGAGGAGCGCAAGGAGCAGGAGCTCAGGGAGCTTGCGGCCAGAGTGGCGGAAGAGGAAGCGGAGCGCGAGCGCGCAGAAGCCTCCTACGAGGAAGATTCCTACGATGACTCTGATGATGACGATGATGAGGCCTCTTATGACGAGTCTTCTTATCAGGAATCCGACGATGAAGATTCTTCCGATGAGGAATCCTATGAGGAGGAATCCTCCTATGATGAATCTGAGGATTCCTATGATGAGGACGAAGAAGAATCGTCCTATGACAGCTACGAGGAGGACGAGGAAGAATACGACGGAATGGCCGGCAGCAGTTACGATGATGAGGACTCCTATGATGAAGACTCCTATGATGAGGAGTACACAGATCTGGAGGACAGTGCCTATAGCGAAGAGAGCGAAGAAGGCTACGACACATACGATTCTTCCGACGACTACGAAGAGAGCAGCGGTGATGAAGACAGCGACTCCTACGATGACGATTCGGAGGAAGAAGAGGACTCCTATGACGACTACGACTCGGAAGAGTCTGCTGCAATCAGCTCGGATTCTGAGGGAGGCCAGTATCTCGGCAATTTCAAGATCACGGCGTATTGCAACTGCGCCCAGTGCTGCGGCACAGCCGGACAGCCTACTGCCAGCGGGACGATGCCTTCAGAAGGACGCACAGTCGCTATGGGCGGCATTGACTTCGGGACGAAGCTCATGATCAACGGCAACGTCTACACAGTTGAGGACCGCGGCACGCCTTACGGACATGTCGATATTTATATGGATTCTCACAGCGCCTGCCTTGACTTTGGCGTGGAATATGCGGATGTTTATCTTGTAGGGTAATGACCTGCAATGCTGCAGCGGGGACGGTTCTGTTTGCTGCAAAAAATGTCACTGTGGGGACGGTTCTTTTTGCGACATTTTGGAAAAATGTCGCAAAAAGAACCGTCCCCACAGTGACATTTTTTG
>CADCQE010000150.1 GCA_902803505.1 uncultured Lachnospiraceae bacterium
ACCGTTTTGAACATATAAGTCAGCAGCCTCCAGCTTCGAGACCAGCTCCGTTGGCGAACCACCCGTTTCCTCTGCCTGCACCATATTGGCGCAGAACACGGATGCCAGTATCATTGAAAAACAGACAATCATTCTCCTCATTATTCCAGTCCTCCATAATCATCCGGGAAACTCGTTCCCATTACCTGATCCTGTTTTCGTTTGAAGCTTTTATTGCTGCAATCCCTGACAGTCTCCTTGTATTTAAAGGTTTGTTCGCTTCATGATTTTGCAGCCTAATTAATCTCCTGCAGAGGCGGCAGGCGCCAATGTGCTTGTAGAACCGCCCATTCTGCGTCCAGTAATCGCTGCTCGCCGTCACTGTATGAAACTACATGAAATCCATTCTGCAAAAGCGGCATTTTCGGGAATACAAAATGGAAGGATTTCACGCGTTGATCACATGGATCTGACAGGACCGCATCGTCTCAAGGGCTGCCAGATGCTTTTCCGGTGTCACCCCGGCGCAGCAGGAAGCGTCCACCGAAATCCGGGCCTCCGGTAAAGCTGTTTTCAGAAGCAGTGCATTTGCGACAACACAGATATCTGTACACAAACCAATCAGTTCCAGCTCAAGCCCTTCCTTCTCAGAAAGAGCTTTCAGGTCCTCAGCAAGCGGCATACTTCCAAAGCAGGGCTTCTCATAGATCTTTGCATCGTGCAGCAGCTCTGCAATATCCGGGCGGATCTTCCAGCCGCCCGTTTCCTTTACGCAATGCACTACAGGCAGGTTCTTCCCTTCCTGTGTCTCCAGATAGCGCTCGTCGTGCGTATCCATCGTGGCGATGACATCCCAGGCCGGATAGGAACGAATCTTCTCCTTTACATCTTCAACAATGTCCACGGCCTCCTTTGTGCCAAGGGCTCCATCAATAAAATCATTCTGCATATCAATGACAATCAGCATCTTTCGCATACCATTTACCTCTCTCAAAAAGTATTGTCAGTGCCGCCAAAAGGGAGGGTTGACCTCCCTTCAGCTGAGCGGCGCCTCTTTGTACTCTTCCGGAGTATAGTTGACCGCGTCGATCTCGTAAACACCGCGCTCAATATAATAGTTTACTATCAGGCCGCTCCTTTTTGCCATTCCATAAAAGAGCGGCGCAGCATATGCGCTCATTGGCATCCCGCAAAAAAGCCATCAGTGCAAAAGACAGAAGCAAAAGTATAGCCACTGCCGTTATCAGGCTCCGGTCTTCCGGCCGCCTGCAGGCCAGAAATGTTTTTCTTTTGAAGCCGCAGGTTTATTATGTACCATTACACCCGCCAGTGAATGCGGGATATAAGGTCCTTCCAGATATGCAATCTCATCCGGAGCAAGTTCCAGATCCACAGCCTTCGCAGTCAGCGGACACAAAACTCATTATTCAACCAAGAGCCACATCCAGTATCATCATCAACACAAAGCCAAGGCTGAATGCTATGGTTCCCCAGTTTGAGTGCTTTCCCTCTGACATCTCCGGGATCAGTTCTTCCACCACCACATAGAACATTGCCCCTGCCGCAAATGCCAGCAGGTATGGAAGCAGAGGAACTATAAATCCTGAAGCAAGAATGGTCACCATAGCTGCGGCCGGCTCAACCACCCCCGACATCACTCCATACCAGAATGTCTTATTCTTTGGCATCCCCTCAGAGAGCAGCGGCATGGATACAATCGCTCCTTCCGGGAAATTCTGTATGGCGATTCCGATCGCGAGAGCCAGGGCTCCGGCACCGCTGATGAACTCATTTCCTGAAAGAATGTTCGCATATACGACTCCTACTGCCATACCCTCCGGAATGTTATGAAGGGTGACGGCAAGGATCAGTTTCGTAGTCTTTCTCAGATTGGATCTGGGACCTTCCTCTTCTGCATCCATATGCATATGTGGTGTTACCTCATCAAGCAGAAGCAGGAAACCCATGCCAATCAGGAACCCTGCCGCCGCAGGCAGGAAGGACAGATGCCCCATATGCGCGGATTCTTCCAGGGCAGGCTGA
>CADCQE010000151.1 GCA_902803505.1 uncultured Lachnospiraceae bacterium
AACTGCGATTCCCAGATATTCCTCGGAGGAACGGAACAGACGACCCTTAAGGATCTGAACAGTATCTTGGGCAAGGAAACCATTGATATGTACACAACCGGGGAAACAAGGGGCAGTTCGCAGAGCTATAACCTTAATAACCAGCGTCTGGGTCATGATCTTATGAGTATTGATGAGCTTGCGGTCATGGATGGCGGCAAGTGCATAGTCCAGGTCCGTGGAGTAAGGCCATTCCTATCGCTAAAGTATGATTTAACCAAGCATCCAATGTACAGGTACACAGCGGACGCCAACAGAAGAAACTGGTTCGACGTAGAGAAGTACTTAAAACATGATTTAGTGCTTAAGGAAAAAGAAAAATATGATGTAGTCAACGTGGATTAAGAGATCGCAGATGCGGTCTTTTTTTGTTGGAGGAAAAGATGATACGCATTAGATCGCCTGACAGGAAACATTGACAACTGAATAATGTGAATAAGTCCTAAAAAGGGGTGCACCCGGTGCTGATTGTCTGGAATCATGAGCACCGGATGCTGGAAGGCACAAAGGCCTGTGTTGAGTATAACACGGGATGATGCCGATTGAAACAGGACTTATATTGTGCAGGAGCCGGATAGGTTCATTTTAAGAGGAGGAAAGCCAAAAACGCAGTTGGAAGGAACCTCGATAAGATGATATCCGGTTCTTTTCATATCCGGTTTCTGTACGGAGAAATCCAGTAACCATGGGCATTATCTGCGTTTTTGGTTTACATAACATTGGCATTCTATCAGAGCTCAATCACAGTTTTGCAGTCACTCGTCGTAGCCGTCGGAGCAGGTTTAGGCCTTTGGGGCGGCATTAACCTTATGGAAGGATACGGGAACGACAATCCCGGCAGTAAGTCGCAGGGGATGAAGCAGTTGATGGCCGGAGGTGGCATCGCGCTTATCGGAACCACGCTTGTTCCGGTGCTTTCAGGTCTCTTCTAAGAAATCCCGGGGAATGAATACCTTAATGGCAGGGGGAGGCGGAAAAACCGCCTCTTTCCCGGCTTTTCAGCCCCAAAAGAGAAATTAGAAGGAAGGAGGAAACATTGGATAGAATACTTGAGCAGATAACAGACTGGCTAAGGGAAATGCTTGTAGCAGGCATTATGGATAACGTGACCGGTACCTTTGACAATGTAAATACACAGGTAGCGCAGATCACGGCAGAAGTAGGCACAACTCCTGCAAATTTCGTTCCGGCGATATTCAACATGATAAGAAACCTGTCGAATAACGTGATCATGCCGATTGCCGGAATACTGCTTACCGTTATTGCCTGTTATGAGCTGATCCAACTGGTAATCGGTCATAACAATCTGGCTAACTTCGAAACTTTCATCTTCTGGAAGTGGATATTCAAGACCTTTGTGGCAGTAGAGCTCATAACCCACACAACCGACATAACCATGGCAGTCTTTGATGTAGCCGGGCATGTTGTACGGCAGTCAGGCGGAATCATAGCCGGCAGCACTGCGATCAATGCCGGTGCTCTTGCAGGTATAGAGGCAACGCTTATGGCTATGGATGTAGGGCCGCTATTCGGGATCTTCCTACAGACATTTGTTGTGAAGTTCCTGATCTACGTGCTGTCAGTCATCATTTTCGTTATCGTTTACGCGAGGATGATAGAGATATACATGATGGTAAGCCTTGCGCCTATCCCGTTTGCTACCTTTGGCAACAGGGAACAGAGCATGATCGGCCAGAATTACCTACGGTCCCTTGTTGCGGTGGGATTACAGGGATTCCTTATCATGGTATGCATAGGTATATATGCGGTACTGATACAGAGGATAACATTTACAGCGGATTTAGTCGGTTCCCTGTGGGGAGTCATGGGCTATACGGTCCTGTTGGCGTTCACGTTGTTTAAGACAGGAACGGTTGCCCGGAGCATATTCCATGCGCACTAATAGAATAAGAACACCTCATCAGTCAGCTTTGCTGACAGCTTCCCCTCAAGGGGAAGCCAGGAAAAGGAGAGATAACTATGGCAGCATCATACATTTCGGTGCCTCGTGATCTTACGAAGGTAAAGAGCAAGGTGATGTTTAACCTTACAAAGAGACAGCTCATATGTTTTTCAGTGGCGGCACTTTTCGGAGTTCCGTCATTTTTTCTTATAAAGCATTTTACGAGTGTAAATACAGGAGTTATGGGCATGATGATCATTATGATGCCGTTTTTCTTCCTGGCGATGTATGAAAAGCACGGACAGCCTCTTGAGGTCTATGCCCGTCATTTCATCAATGCGACCTTTATAAGACCGAGACAGCGACCTTACAAGACAGACAACCATTATGACGCGATCGAACGATACGCAAGGGCCCGTCAGGATATACGGAACATAATCATGTACAACCTGGCAATGAAGCCCGAAAAGAAGAAACCGAAGGGAGGAGATGAAAACCTTGATGACTTTTTTTAAGAAGGCAAAGAGGGAGTATGAGATACCCTCGCACTTGACCCGGGCCGAAAAGAAGGAAGTCCGGCAGATAATAGATAAGGTGAGCAAGGATGACGGTATTCCAAGGACTGCACAGCAGAGTATCCCCTTTGACCGTATGTTTAAGGACGGGATATGCCGGATCGGAAGCGATTACTATACCAAGACTATACAGTTCTCGGATATCAACTACCAGCTTGCCCTGCAGGAGGATAAGACAGAGATATTTGAGGAATGGTGTGCATTCCTTAACTTTTTCGACAGTACGGTGCATTTTGAACTGTCCTTCATGAACATGGCTACCGATGCGGAGAGCTTCGAGAGGAGCATCGCCATACCCCATAAGGGAGACGGCTTTGATTCCGTCAGGGATGAGTACTCTACCATGCTTTTCAGGCAGATGGAAGCCGGGAACAACGGTCTTACGAAGACCAAGTATCTGACGTTCGGGATCCACGCGGATTCCATGAGATCAGCCAAGCCCAGGCTTACCCATATAGAAACGGATATCCTGAATAACTTCAA
>CADCQE010000152.1 GCA_902803505.1 uncultured Lachnospiraceae bacterium
ATCTTATGAAAGACGTATTGACCAGATCAATGCGTGCCTGAATGGCTATGGCATTGCCTCTCTTGAGGAGGCTGTGAAGATTACGGAAGACGCGGGCCTCGATGTCTATCATATGGTAGAAGGCATCCAGCCCATCGCATTTGAAAATGCAAAGTACGCCTACACTGTCGGCGCGGCTATCGCGATTAAGAAGAACTGCCGGACGGCAGCTGAGGCAGCTGCTGCCATCGGCGAAGGCCTCCAGTCCTTCTGCATCCCCGGCTCTGTTGCAGACCACAGAAAGGTCGGCCTTGGCCACGGCAATCTCGGTAAGATGCTTCTGGAAGAGGACACCGAGTGCTTCGCATTCCTGGCAGGCCATGAGTCCTTCGCAGCTGCGGAAGGCGCCATCGGCATCGCCAACAACGCGAACAAAGTCCGCAAAAAGCCCCTCCGCGTCATCCTGAACGGACTTGGCAAGGATGCGGCGAAGATCATCTCCCGCATCAACGGCTTCACATTTGTCGAGACAGAGATGGATTATAAGAGCGGCGAAGTCAAGGAGCTCTTCCGCACACCGTATTCCGACGGCCCCAGAGCGAAGGTCAACTGCTACGGCGCCAATGACGTCACAGAAGGCGTGGCCATCATGTGGAAAGAGAACGTGGACGTCTCCATCACCGGCAACTCCACGAACCCGACACGCTTCCAGCATCCTGTTGCCGGAACCTACAAGAAGGAGCGCACAGAGGCCGGCAAGAAATATTTCTCCGTGGCTTCCGGCGGCGGCACAGGCCGCACGCTTCACCCGGATAACATGGCGGCAGGCCCCGCTTCTTACGGTATGACGGACACCATGGGCCGCATGCACAGCTCGGCCCAGTTCGCAGGTTCTTCCTCCGTTCCGGCTCATGTCGAGATGATGGGACTGATCGGCATGGGCAACAACCCGATGGTCGGCGCTACCGTCTCCGTCGCAGTTGCTGTCGAAGAGGCCGCTAAGGCAGGGAAATTCTGAGAAATCATTGAATTGGTTTATCAATAGAAACCCTTGAAGGAGATCCTCTTTCAGGGGTTTCTTATGAGAAGGAGGCAACGTATCATGAAAATTATAAAACACGCGGTCTGCTTTGCAGCCCTCGCCTGTGCAGCGGCTTTTGTGCTGTCCGGCTGCACCGGATCCTCAACGAAAAAGGCTGAATCCGCGGCTGAGAAGGCCGACAGCATCATACCGATCCAGGAAGATGAGGAATTGAAAAATGTCACGGCGGCTCCTGAAGAAGGGGATGACGTGGACCAGGGGCGCGAGGGGAGGCCCACAGACAGCTGGAATGCCGACGCGCCGGCCCCTTCCTCTGCGAAAGAAGCGGCTGAAACAGAATCTAAGACGGATTCCAAGACCGAATCTGAGACAGAATCCAAGACGGAATCCTTTGCACTTGCTGATGACGCGGACGATGAGGCAGCCGCAAGAGCGGAATAACAGTAATCCCTATGAGAATGATAAGACGAAAAGCAGCACTTATATTACTTGGAGCGGGTATCCTGATCAACGGCTGCAGCGCATCCTCGGCCTCCGGCCCTAAGACGGAGGAGGCCGTGTACCTGGGCGTTGTGGGCTATGGAGATGAGGACCGCAATATCGACAATAAGAATACGTTCAGCTACCGCTTCGCCGTAGGGGGAAGAGAAGAGATCTACAGCATCGACAACGGAGAGCGGGAGGAGGACGGCGTCTATGCGTACAAGATCCAGAACATCCTCTGGGAGGGCTGTCTCTACGACCTCGTTGTAGAAGATGATGTCGTGACCCGGGCTATTCCGCTAAATGATGACAGCGAGTGGGTCGTCTCCGGAGAAGTGTTCGACAAGAATGCAGAGGGAGCCTATATCCAGATCGGAGACAAGCGGGTGAGCGTGACCAATGAGACAGGCTTCTATCAGGTCAATCCCGCACCCGGAGGGTCTTCGGTAGAGGAGGCGAAGCCCCAGATCGGGGACAGTGTGCGCGCCGTGCTCAACAGCAACGGCAAGGCGGCCAATGTCTATGTCATGCCTGTATCGAAGCCTTACAGCGCGCCCGTGTCCGGAGTCCCGGGAGAGCGCACTGTGCTCAACTATCTGCGCACCGCCCTGACTCCCGTGGGAACGACCCTGTACGTCTACGGCGGGGGCTGGAACTGGCAGAATACAAGGGCCGGAGTCCAGGCCACTTCCATAGGCCTGCAGCAGTCCTGGATTGACTTCTTCCAGATGCAGGACAGTGATTATGTATTCCGGAAACGCAGCGCAGAGGACCCGGACGACCCGCAGCACAGCTATTACCCCTACCAGCATTACAATGAGTACTATTACGCGGGGCTGGACTGTTCCGGGTATATGGGGTGGATTCTCTACAATGTGATGAACACTGAGGACGGGGGAGCGGGCTATGTGATGTCCTCAACGGAGACGGCCCTGAACTACTCCCTGAATGGCTGGGGCACGTATACGCGGGAACTGACGCGGCCTGCGAATCAGGCGACGAGCACATTTCTTCCGGGAGACGTGGTCAGCATCAGCGGACATGTATGGATCTGTCTGGGTACCTGCAGCGACGGGAGCATCCTCTTCCTGCACAGCTCACCCACAGACAGCCGCACAGGCGGACACGGAGGGGGCGTGCAGCTGAGCGCCATCGGAGAGAACAAGGACTGCGAGGCTTTTAGGCTCGCGGATCATTATATGTCCCTTGCTTACCCCGACTGGTACTCCCGCTACGAAGTTGTCCTCAGAGATTATAATAAATATGCAGACATGATGAGCGACGCCAATGCCGGGAAGTTCAGCTGGGATGTGAGCGGAAGCGGGATCCTGACCGACCCGGAGGGGGTCCGGGCGATGCTGCCGTCCCAGATACTGGAACTGCTGTTTGGAGGAATCTGATTATGCGTTTTATCTATCCGGCTGTCATAGCAGAGCAGCCGCAGGGGGGCTTCCGGGCCAGTTTCCCGGACCTGATGATGTGTGAAGCCGAGGGAGAGACGATGGTGGAGGTTCTGAGAAATGCCACTGCTGCGGCTTACGACTGGATCGACCTGGAGCTGCAGGAGGAGGAGCCTGACCTTCCGCCCGCCAGTGACCACGCCGATATCGCCCTTTTGGAAAATGAATGTATCCGTGATATTCTGGTGATCTATCGGATGCACCAGGGATGGGATGAATAGAAGGAGCCAAAGAATATGGAAATCGAGCGCAAATGGCTTGTGAACAATTGGCCCTCTTTGGACCTGCCGCTCGTGGAAGAGTACTTCATGCGGCAGGGATATCTTTCGGTCCGCCCCACTGTGAGGATCCGGGAGGAGGCGCTTAGCGGGGGCGGCATTTCCTACATTCTCTGCCTGAAATCCGGAAGCGGCCTCGTGAGGGAGGAGATCGAGATTCCGATCTCGAAGGAACACTTCGAGGATATTGAGCGGATGATCTCTTTGCCGCTGATCCCCAAGCTGAGAAGGAGCTACGGGCTCCCAGGCGGGCGGAAGCTGGAAGTCAATCTCGTGGACGAGGGCCTTCCGACTCAGTTTATGTACGCCGAGATTGAGTTTCCCTCGGTGGAAGAGGCGGAACAGTTTGAGCCCGCGTCCTGCGGGCTCGGAGAGTATCTGAACTGCGATGTCACGGAGGATCCGGGACAGACGATGGGCGCCTACTGGCTCGCCACCCGGAAATCCTGAGTGAATGAGAAGGAAAGATCCTCCCGGCGCACTCAGACTATGACCGTCTGAAAGATCCGGTACAGGTCTTCCTCCCGGAAAGGCTTGGAGAGGTGTGTGTTCATGCCGCTCTTCATGGAGCGGTCAATGTCCTCTGCGTAGGCATTGGCAGTCATGGCAACGATGTATACGCTCTCCGCATCCGGCCGGTCCAGTTTCCGAATTGCCTGTGCGGCCTCAAGGCCGTCCATCACGGGCATCATGATATCCATAAGGATGATCCGGTAGTAGAAGGGGTCCGAAGCCTCAAAGAGGCGAAGGGCCTCTTTTCCGTCTACCGCACTGTCCACGGAGAAGCCGAAGCGCTCCGCCTGAATGCAGGCAATCTCCCGGTTGATGTCGTTGTCCTCAGCCAGAAGGAGGTGGATGCCGCTGCCGGGCCGCACCAGGGGATCGTCCATGTCTTCCTTTTCCTGAACAGGTGCTGCGTGCTCCTGGTCCTTCGGAGCGGAAGCTTCCCGCCATCTTGTGCTGAGTGAGATGACCGCCTTCGTACCGCGTCCGAGCTCGCTCTCTATCTTCAGATCGCCGTCCATCAGCGTGATCAGCGCATTTGTAATGGACAGGCCCAGCCCGGTTCCGTTCCTTGTGTCACTTGTTTTCTCCTGCACAAAGGGTTCAAAAGCTTTCGCCAGAAACTCCTCCGACATGCCGATGCCGGTATCCTCGATCCGGATGGTGACCCTTGTATAATGGGCGTCGATCGGGTCTGTCGCGAAGGTGAAATCCACCTGTCCTCCCTCTTCCGTGTATTTGATGCTGTTGGAGAGCAGATTGATGCAGATCTGAGCGAGCCGGCTCCGGTCTGCGTAAATCTCGCCGCAGTGATTCTCGTCGGTGTGTACACGGAAGACCAGATTCTTCTGGACGGCAAGTGTGGTGACGATCTCTGAGATATTCTCAACAAAGGGACCGGTCTCGAAATAGGCATTCCTCAGCTCCAGCTTTCCGCTCTCCAGCTTGGACATATCCAGGAGGTCATTGACAAGGTTGGAGAGATGCTCTGCAGAGATGGCCGACATGCTCAGCAGATGCCGCGTGTCGCTGTCGAAGCCTTTGCGGGAGAGGAGGATGTCCAGGGACCCCTTGATGCCGTTAAGGGGTGTGCGGATCTCATGGGACATGTTCGACAGGAAGGTCGTGCGGGTTCGGTTCGCGATCTCAAGCTCCTGATTCTTCTGCGCCATCTCCCGGACGGCCTTCCGCTGGATCGCCGCAATGAGAATCAGGGATGTGATGGTGAGGAGGAAAATGATCGCCACAAAGGTCAGGGCGAGACGGCTGCTGTAGATCCACTCGTGCCAGCTCATCTGGTAGTTGGAGCTGTAGGTGTGATTTGCGATGATATCGTCTACCAGGCGCAGGTCGATGGCACTGATACAGGTATCAAAGACTTTGATCAGCTCGGAATTGGATCGGAGGGCGGAGAGGACGTAATTGATCTCCACTGTGTGGCCGAAGTCCTCCTCCAGGTTCGAGTAATACGGGCTGTGAAGCCGGTATGCCGACATGTAGACATCGCTGAAGAAGAGATCCGCCGAGCCGCTCTGTACTGCGCTGAGACACTCGTCCATAGTGTCATAATAAGCGGTCTGGTAATTCGGCAATATGCGCTTGAGAAGGTCCGGAGCAATATTGTATCCCCGGATCAGCGCAGCCGTATAGTTTTTCTCATCTGTGGAAAATGTGGTGCCCTCCCGGACGACAGGGATCATCGAACCGGAGTAATATGGGCGGGAATTGAGAATGATGGAATTGCTGTGGTAACCGGTCTGTGCATCGGACAGGAAGACATCATAGTCTCCGCTAAGAAGCGAGGACTCAGTAGAACTGCCGATGCTGACAGGGACATAGGTCACCTCTACGCCGGCATTTTCGGCGAGCATATTCATGATGTCGACTACGATGCCTGCTGCTTCTCCAGTCTCATAGTTATAGCTGCTGATGGGATAGGCATCGGCATAGCAGCCCACACGGATCTGCTTATGCTCTGAGATGTACTCCGCCTCTTCCCTGGTAAACTGGGGCTGGGAGGCCACGACGGAATTGCCGTAGAATTTCTGCATCAGCTGAGAAGAGAAGTAGGGATTGTTGTTCTGGATCTGGAGCATCGCATCGTTCAGCTCACCCAGCATCTTTTCATTTCCCTTGTAGGTCATCCAATAGAAGGGATCCGAGCCTTCCTTTCCGACGACCTTCAGGTCTGTATTGAAGGCGAGGGAGCCGCCTGCCACAAGATCCACTATGCCGGTCTTCAGAGCTTCCTTCGCTTCATCATCCGAATTGAAAAAGACAGGCTGGAAGGAGAAGCCATGCTCAGAGGCATAGTGCTCAAAGAATTCGGTCTGGAAGCTCTCGGTCAGGAGTCCTACCTTCTTCCCGTCCATCGCCTCGTAGTCGTTGAAGAAGATCTCGTCATTGTCCCGTCTGGTGTAGATGATGGTCTGTTCATAGCCGCTCAGTATGTCGGCGAAGTCATAGATCCTCTCGCGCTCCGGGGTCTTCTGGGGCGTCCCGAGAAAGTCGATCTCCTTATTGCGGAGGCGCTCCAGGAGATTCGGCCAGGTGTCGTAGACATACTCATAGGTCCAGCCGGTATACCGGGAGATCTCGAGAAGATACTCGACGCCAAAGCCGGAGAAATAGCCCAGGCTGTCGCACTCAATAAACGCACCGTAATCCATATAACCGATGCGCACAGGTCTCTCCTCTGCCTCTTCATCGGCAGGCGCTGCCTGCAGGGTGGATGGGAGATACAGAGTGAAGAGGATCAGGATCAGGAAAATGACTGGAATTCTTCTCTTCATAAAAGAATTGTATCGCAACGGTCATAAAAATGCTACAATAAGAGAGCAATTTCACTCATTAAGCGTTACTATTCACGGTCAATCTGCATTCAGGTCCCGGCTCATCATTTCTTGCGTGTCTGTGGCCTGCAGCGGGAGGGGCCGCAAATCGTAACCATGAAGCAGAGAAAGGGTTCCCGGTATGTACCGATTGACTTCGAAACTGATCATCTACAGAAAGATTCCAAGAGACAGCATTTTATTCCGCTTGTCGGAGATCTGCCATCGCTTCTTCGAGGGCAGTTACGAGAAGGAGGAGCTGGCCGGAGAGATCCTGGACCAGGTCAATGCGCTGCTCGATGTCGCCACGACTTACGGCTTTGACAGGAATCTGTGGCACAATTACCTCGCCTTTCTTCTCGCTATGACGGAGACGCCATTTACACTGGTCTCAGAGAAGGTCGGGGCAAATGAGGGATCCGTGAATCACTTCGCAATGCATGACCTCGAGCTCTTCAAGAAGCTGTTCGATTATGACTTCTCAGAGATTGAGGAGACACTCGGCCTCGACTGCTTCACCGTGATCAGCAATTACCGGGCAGTGGGCAAGCCGGAGCGAATCTTCAACCGCAGTGTCAGCGAGAAGGTACAGGAGCTGAGCCTTAGGATCGAGCAGGCGGAGAGCGGAGGGGACCTGTACCGCTGCGTAACGGATTTTTACCGCGCATACGGCGTCGGGAAATTCGGCCTCAACAAGGCCTTCCGCATTGCGGAAGAGGGAGAGGAGCTTCTGCAGCCGATCACTGCGACGAGCGATGTGCTGCTCGATGACCTCATCGGCTACGAACGGCAGAAGGAGAAGCTGATCCGCAACACCGAGGCCTTTGTGGCCGGCCGCCCGGCGAACAACGTGCTGCTCTTCGGCGACGCAGGGACCGGAAAGTCGACTTCCGTAAAGGCCATACTGAACGGGTACTATGACCGGGGACTGCGAATGATTGAGATCTATAAGCATCAGTTCCGCTGTCTCTCGCGGGTGATCTCGGAGATTAAGAACCGCAACTACCGCTTCATCCTCTTTATGGATGACCTCTCCTTTGAGGATTTTGAGACAGAATACAAATACCTGAAAGCCGTCATCGAAGGCGGCCTTGAGACGAAGCCCGAGAATGTCCTCATTTACGCCACCTCCAACCGTCGGCACCTGATCCGCGAGAGCTGGAAGGACAAGGCAGAGGGGGATGATGAGATTCACCGCACGGACACAATGTCCGAGAAGCTCTCCCTGGCCGCCCGCTTCGGCGTGACCATAGGCTTCTTCCGCCCCTCGCCCAAGGAATTCAAGGAGATTGTAAAGGGTCTCGCTGCGCGCCGCCCGGAGATCACTCTCACGGAGGAACAGCTTCTTGCCGAGGCCAATAAGTGGGAGATCGCCCACGGCGGCATTTCCGGCCGCACAGCCCAGCAGTTTGTCAATGATCTGGCGGGTTCTGCCGGCAATCCTGCTTTGAAGAACCAGGACGGGAGGAAACCATTCGATGCTTCCACATGAAAAAGAGGCGGAGCGACAGGCTTTTCGGGAAATGTCTCCGAAGAAGAAGCTGCAGCATTTTCTGACCTATTACTCTGTCCAGACAGCGGCAGTGGCCGCCGTGATCCTGTGCGTCATCTTCCTTGTCTGGCATTTCTGCTTCAAGCCCCGCAATGTGAACACCTTCGTAGCAGCTGTATTCAATGACATGTTTCCGGAGGACAAGAAGTCTGCTTTCTGCGAAAAGGTCCGTGATCTTCTGGATGCCCATGAGCCCAGACAGCTCGTGAGAGTTGATGACGACTTCAACCTCAGCACTCCGCAGGACCAGGTCCGGATCTCCGTGTTAACAGCGGCGGGTGAATACTCGCTGATCGTCGCCTCCCGGGAGACCTTTCAGCAGTTAGCGGGCTACGGTTATTTTGAGAACCTTGAGGATATTCTGAGTAAAGAGACGGCTGCGGAGTACTCTACCTGCTTCTTCCGGACACCCGGGCGCCTGGATACCGAGAGTCACTCCCTTGATGACATCGAAAGCGGGAGAGGAGAGCCCCTCAATTACGGCATTTCCCTGAAGGACAGCAAGTTATGGGCGGAGCTCGGCGGGACTCTGGACGACCCCATCGCGGGTGTGCCCATCCAGGCCGGGAACCTCGACAATGCACGGATTGTTCTGGATGCGCTGATGAAATGACCGCAGCGCTGTAAATCATATTGGAGGAAATACTATGAGCTTTTTTTCTGCGGACGGCCCCTTTAATACGTTTATGACCCTGGTCTTTGATCTGGTTGTGCTGAATTTCCTGTGGATAATCTGCAGCATCCCCCTGATCACCCTGGGGGCCTCTTCCATAGCCCTTTACACAATAATGCTGAAGAGGGTGAGGAACAATGAGGGCTATATCATCAAGGGCTTCTTCGGGGCACTGAAATCGAATTTCAAAGAGAGTCTCCCGATGACGCTCCTCTATCTGGCGCTTAACATCGTCGCGGTTCTTGACTTACTGATCATAAGAAACTGGGAGAACACCGCCGCGTCGATCCTGATGGGACTTTTTCTCTTCCTGGCCATTGTTATTCTCGCTATTTTCAGCTATGTCTGGCCGCTGATGGCGAAATTCGAGAACACCCGGATGAATACGCTGAAGAACGCCTGTATCCTGGCGGTGGGAAAGCTTCCGATCACGATTGTGCTGGTGCTCCTCAACGGACTCCCGCTCTTCCTGTTCTTCCTGCTCCCCCAGGTCTTTATTTATGTCATCTGGATCTACCCCTTCTTCGGGTTCTCGCTCACTGCGTACCTGAATTCCAAGCTGCTGGCTCCGCTGTTCGACAAGCTCATTGCGAATGAGTGAGAG
>CADCQE010000153.1 GCA_902803505.1 uncultured Lachnospiraceae bacterium
GATATATTCTCCCACCTTGAACGCATCTTCGAACACAATGGAAATGCCTGCAAAGATATCCGTGATCATATCCTTAGCGCCAAGGGATATTGCGATCCCCACGATTCCCAGGCTGGCCAGTACGGTTCCAGGGCTCAGGCCGAGATATTCCAGCGAGCAGTACAGAACAACCAAGACTGCAACATAGTCAACGAAGCTGTGGAACAGCTTGCAGATCGTTTCTCCCTTTTTATCGAGAAAAGCCTGGAAGAAGCGGAGTATGGCTTTGATCACAACGACGGACAAAAAGGCCACCACGGACAGCACCAGAATCCCGCTGATGGAGAACAGATTTACTCCGCGCATCCAGTTTCCAAAGAGGATGAATCGGAAGACAGACACGCCCTGGTATACCTTCTCTGCCCATCCGGATGCCTCGAAGCAGAACAGAATGAGCATTCCGACGAACAGGATCATATGGAATGCGATTCTTGTCTTCTCCTCCGGCGTTCTGTCATTCCATGGCACATAGGAGCTGTCCCATTTTCGAATGAAACCGGCAAGCCTCTGACGATTTGATTCAAGAGCGCCTCTTCCCTCTTCTTCTGCAAGGATACACTCATGGTAGTCCTCATCTTTGAAGCCGCTCAGCAGAAGCAATGCCATGATGAGATAGGACAGGACGTAGCACCCGGCGGCAGTCAGAGCGAAAGGAAGTACGCTGGAGAACAGGCGGTCCTGGCTTTCTGCGTAGTAAAAGACCACATTTTCCCAGAGGGTGGTAATCGCACAATAGCGGGCCCCCTGAATCGAAGCATATCCCATGTACCCGTCTCTCAGACTGTCCATGGGTATGTCGTAATTGGTAATATTCATATTCAGGAGAGACCGGTCACTGGAATGCCTGATCTCACCGGTCTTACTGTCTGCCCCGAAATAGATCTCTCCCTCGCCGGTCAGCACATGCAGCTGATCATCAATTCCCCACTTGGAGCGGGTGCGCTGTGTCCGCTCCGGAAGGAGCGCCATTATCATCGCTCTGTGGGGTTCTACTTTTGAGTCCTCCGGTATGGAGATTCCGATCATCTGTCTGTTCAATCCCGTGACAGGATCTTCAGAGGGCTGATGGACGACGCTGGGAACTCCCTGCAGCAGCCGGCGGAAATCCGCTGAATTCTCTCCCTGTCCGGTACCGAGACGGAAGTTAGAGTAATCCAGATTACAGGACGTCTCCCTTCCCTTAGAATCAAAGAGCATGATATAGTCGATCTTGAGAATGTCACAGAACTCCTGGAGGGCTTCACTTTCACAAAGCTGGGGATATGCTGACATCAAATCAGCCATCTTCTCCCCATAATACACGTACCATTTTTCCTCTTCCGTTTTTGTTTCCTGATCACTCTTTTCCTGATTCTCTTTGATATAATTCAGGATCTTACTCATCTCAGCCCGCTTTGTCAGGGTCTCATCCTGCAGCATCCCTGTAGCCTGGACAAATGCGCCTGTTCCCAGAATCAGCAAAGCTCCCACGATACCGGCTGACAGAACTTTTTTCCGGACTTTTTTCGGGTGGTATGCCTCCAGATCCTTGATGGGAAGTGTGCGGTTCTTCACACATTTCTGTACGCTGGTCATATAAACGGTCAGGGATCCCAGGATCAGCAGCATGGCGAGTAACAGAATTGCAATCCTGGGGAGCTCGGATAAAAACATCGGATCATATGGAGTGAGAAAAGCCAGGATATGATCGGCATCCGGAACATGGATCTCCTTCCATACACACAGATATCCCGGCGAGATGGTGCCGATGTTCTGCCCGCTGTCTATCAGCCCGGCGATCTCTGCTTCCAGATCCTCATTGCTGATATCATCGATGGTGTCCGGAACTTCCAGAATTTTCGTTTTTCCGTCCTGACCCTTTTTCAGAACGACATAATGTCCATTTGAAGCAGCTTCCGCCTCCTGTAAGAGCGTCTGCGCATTACTGTGAAGCTTTATGTAATTGTTCAGTTCATCAAAAGAGATCCAGCTGATATAGTACAGCTCTTCTGTAACAGGAATCGCATAGATCAGGCAATGATTCTCTTCTCCATCCTCATTCTGGAGCGAGGCTGTCAGAAAGGAAGCCGCAAACTGTTCCGGTTTGATATAAGATTCCAGTTCGCCCTGGGTGCTTGCAGCAGCCGCCCTGATCATCTGCGACGTCAGTCCCAGCAGCCCCTGGGGTGTTTCCTCCGGAAAGAGAACCTGATCGCCCTGCAGCTGTACCACCACGCCATCCCGGAATGTTTCCGGGCCTGTATATTTGCCGTCGATGACAAGTCTTCGCAGAGCAGCCTGCATAAAAAACAGATTGTCCTGATTATTCTCCCGGAACCATTTTGATGAATTCCATTCTTCTGTCTTCAGTGCTTCATAGACCTGGGCCAGGTATTCCAGCTTGGGCAATTCATCACTGCTTTTACTGCTGCACAGATAGTATCCGCTCTGGAACAGCAGAAACAGCCCGCTGCCAATCAGCAGTATCAGCAGTACTACAACTGCTTTCAATGTTCTCCGGGAAAAGCTTTTCATGTTATCAGATCCTTTCTGGCATATCTCCATGGGATGCTGTCGGACAGCAGTGGATCCACAGCAAGTGGATCCAAACTGTATTGGATCAGGCCCGCTTAAGCCGTGCCCTCCGCAAGCGGACTTTGTGTCAGCACCCTGTAGATCCGCTCCGCCTCCTGCATGGCGATCCGATCCAGTGCTAAGAAGTCGTCTTCCGATATGCCGGGGTGCTCCTTGTCTTCTCCGTATGGCAGCAGTCCAAGCTTATCGACATCCGGCTGGAGGATCCTCTCTGTCTTGTGCTCCGTTTTGACGATAACAAGCTTGTCTTCCTCATGATACCGGATGCTGCAATTCTTTTTTTCGACATTTCCACGTTTTATAAACCTGCGGTCATAGAATTCCACTCCGTGCCTGTGCAGGGCCGACTGCAGAAGGATCAGATACAGCCTCCTTAGGCCCGGCAATGAGGCCTCAGTCCCGACGAGGGGGTCGGAGACAAAGAAGGTCCTCTCATTGTATTGTACACCATCCATCCCAAATGCGAGCATCTCTTCTATTTCATCCCGGGCACCCTTTCCTGCGATGCATTCTTTTGCCTGCTGATAAGCATAGATGAAGCCGGAGATGTTGTTGGCCTCCACGATCAGCGGCCCGTCTTCCGTATAGGCGACATCCCATCCGATATAGCGCATTTCCGGAATATAAAATGCAGCTTCCCGGCAGCATTCCAGACATTTTGGTATGCCCGCCAGCTTCCTGCCCTGCCGGAACGGAAAGCCGGTATTATGATGCCGCTCCGTGATCTTCAGGGATTCTCCGGGATCCTGCCGGAACGCCCGGAGGATACTCCCGTCTTCAGACAGCAGGACACGGTACCTTGTTGTGTCACTGGACATATCGACCACTGCCCCGTCTCCCCCGATCGACAAGATGGGGGACAGGAAGGTCTTCACTCCCTTACTGCTGCGCACGGTATGGATGCGGATGGTGTTGAGGCTGTCAGGATAGATCGCCTGATATGCATGGTGCTGGCGGATAAATGGTTCCAGGATGTCAGCACCGTCAGAACGGATCTGCAAGGCCATATCTGTCCCCTCGTCCACGTAAATTCGGAAGCCCTCCCCCGCGAGAGAATTTCTTTTTCCTACGACCTTACCCCAGGTCCGCAGGAACTGCCGGATGTCCTCATCGGAAGCAGAGGCAAGCGCAAGTGAGGGCCTATGCAGATAGTCCCCAAGACCCGCGCGCAGGAACAGATTGACCTTATCCATCAAAAAGGATTTCATGCTCATGTCGTTGAGATCCATCGCCAGGTCAAGATACTCCTCCATGGAGATCCTGTCCTTGGATGTATGGATCACGGCCTTGGAAGGAGCACTCCCCTGCTGCGGATCTGGCGGACCGATTTCCTCGGCCAGCCCGGTATTCTTCAAGATGATTTCCGCATGGAAGCGCATGACTTCTTCTCTTATTCCCGCGTCCTGAGTGTATGCGAAGATGGCGCCATCATCGTCCGGGAAGAAGATGTTCTCTTCCCGGATTCTTCTTTTGCTCACGGCAAGCGGAATCATCCCGGGAGGCAGTTCCTTCTGCCCCTCATCACAAAAGCAGTAATCGTCTCGGGAATTCAGGAAGATCACAAGACTCTCCTCCCCGATGCCTTCAAGGAAGCTGCTCACGGAACGCGCATCCGCCTGGCTCTTTGCCCTCTCCGGGGCATCAGAGCCGGATCCGCTGTCCGCGCCCTGTGCCGGAGCGGGCGGATCCGCCATCTCAAGGCCCTTTACGACAGTCCTTCGATATGCAAACGAAAGCTCCGTTTTTTCCGTCTGGAAGTAATCGCTCTCAAAGGTGATGTCATCAATGAGCCATACCTGGCGGCCGTCCGCTTTCTTCTCCAGGACCGCTTCATGAAGAAAGGGAAGGCGGATCTTCAGGGAATGCTCAGCAATGCATTCAAGCAGGCTGACATCCACTCCATAGGTATGGACCGGGCAGTGCTCCAGGCATTCCGCCTCGGACAGCAGCTTCGCGGCAAAATAATAGCGGTCGATTGCCCGGAAGGTATTCGGAAAATCATACCCGCAGACGATATTCTTCCGGAAGATACTCCGGATATTCCGGACGGAGGAGGAAGAGACCGTGAAGGAAGTCCCGGGGACCCGGTCCAGAAGTACCGGCATCAGTTCTGCTGGGAACTTCCCCTGAATGATCCTGGCCTCGGGAAAGAAAGCAGTGTAATCCACGCTGTCGTCCGGATGGGGCTTGATGATCAGGGACTGACCCGTAAGAAAGAAGTCACTGCAGATCTGATAGATGGCGATCTGATCCTCCAGTGACGTGGTAAACAGATTCGCAAACTGCTGCGTAAAGACCAGCACCGCATCCTCCGGGATATCTTGAATAGGTTCAAGCCGGAAGAAATGCAGAATCCGGCGGATCGTTTCGGGACTGAGCCGTGTTATTTCCAGAGCCGGATTAAAATCTTTCCATTTCGGGTCATCGGACAGATAACTCTGGGCGGAGAAGTTGCAGATGACGTCACGAATACATTCGTTTCTCCCATCCAGAAGACCGTATGTCTGGGCAGTTTCAGCAATGACGGGAGTGACATCCCGGATAATTTCATACAGCACCTTCGGCCTGGAGAGGATTCCTCCGCCGTCTTCAAACATGTGAAAGGAAATGTTGTTTGCGATCAGATACAGAGAAAAAGAATAGTAAGCGGCTGCGACATAAATATGTTCAAAGCGGGAAATATCGTAAGGCACACTACTATGATAGGCATTTTCCGCCTCTTCCAGAACAGTATCGGGATCATTGGAAATCGACCGGTAAGGAAACAGCCTCACTTCATCGAAGAATGCCTCAAGCTCGGTATAATCATGATATTTCTTAGCCGAGAAGTCTGCCAGCAGCAGTACGTTGTACTCCCCTTTGTGGACTCTTTCACAGTGAACAATCACTTCCAGGACCTGATACATCGTTGCGCAATGGTATAAATTCAAGGCGTCTTCCCCCCCTTCCGGATTTCTGCTTCTTTCATTCTCCGTTCTCTCTGTCCGGAATCGGCAGATTTTTCTTCGAGATCTTTCCGTTCGCGTCACGGGGAATATGGTCGATTTTGACAAAATAAGAAGGAATCATATAAGACGGAAGGATTCTGGCCGCGGCTCTTTCGGCCTCCTCAAGGGAGATCTTCGGTTCTTCCTTGTAATAAGCGCAGAGGCAGGGATGCTGCTGTTCATAAATTGCCCTGACCCCAACCCAGCCTACCTGCAGGATCTTCTGGAACACCGCTTCCACTTCCGCAGGCTCGATGCGGTTCCCCCTGATTTTGATCATTTCATCCGTCCTGCCGGTGATATAGATCTTCCCGTCCGGACGGATCACTCCGCAATCTCCCGACCTGATACAGCCGCCCAGATGAACCTGCTCCGTCAGTTCGGGCAGACCGAGATACCCCCGGAAATACGGTGCTTTATAACAGAGATTTCCCGTCTCCCCTGCCGAAAGCGTTTTTCCCTCGTCGTCCAGGATGCAGATCTCCGCTTTCTGCTCCCCCGCCCTGCCAATCGGCGTGACGTCATATTCCCGGTCAATCAGGAAGGTCGTGATGTTGAAGCCGGATTCCGACTGGCCGTAACCGCAGAAGATCTCCACCTGGTCATTGTATATCTTTTTCGCCGTCTCCCCTCCGACAATGATCTTCTTCAGCGAGCCGGGGATGCATTTCAGCCGCTTCAGCATAGAAGGAACGATAAAAAGTGTCGTGAGCTTATTATTCTCAATGCATGCAGGAAGGCGGTCCGGGTCTTTTACGATATTCACCGGAATCACGGCAAGGGTCTGCGCATTGTAGAGAAGCGGCGGAATGACGAACATGGCAACCGCAAAGTAAAGCGGCGTAATCAGGGCGAATCTGCCGTCGATGACGGATCGCTCCCCGCAGTAATGCATCCTGACACACATCTCCAATGTTCCGTACTCCTGCATCACACCCTTGGGCTTTCCCGTCGTCCCGGAGGTATAGATGAGATAGGCGAGGTCATGAAGCGACGTTTTCTCGTGGCCTTCCAGGGAAGCACAGGCCATGATTCCGGGAAACAGGTCCGCGTCGATCTTCAGAACGCAGCCCGCGTCCTGCAGGATGTACTCCATTCTCTCGCTCTCGTAGTCCGCATCGAGCATAACTGCCGCCGCGCCCGCGCGCCAGATGCCAACGAGAGTGATGATCGAGTTGATCCCCCGCGGGACTGCGATCATCACCACATCCTCTCTTCCAATCCCTCTCTGCTTCAGGAAGCTGTAGACACGGCCGGAATACTCCCATAGTTCGGCATAGTTCATGCTTCTTTCAGACTCCGCCTGGATCAGGGCGGTGCTGTTCGGGTGGACAGCACTGTTTTTCTCTAATTGTTCTATAAAACGCAATTCCGCTGTCATTGGCAAAACACCTCACTGATCACTCAACAAATCCGGATACTGCAGCAGGTCAAGCTTTTTCATCTCATCAAAAACAACTCTTTTTCCGATCTCATTTTTATACCAGTTATCCGGTCCGGTGTTCGGCCCGTATGCCGGAATGCCAATGATTCTCTCACCGTCTAAAGATACTGTTTCTGAGGCAATATGCAATAATCGAGGAAGATGGAAGCCGCCGGTGATGATGGCAACTGCTTTTTTCTCAGAATCGTTTCTCCGGATTTCCTGTAACAGTTCTCCGGAATTTTTCATATTCTCATAGGAATTGCGCGCTTTGTTTTCCAGATAAACCGATTCGTCTTTCACGCCTTTTTCCCGGAGATACTCTGCCATGAATTCCGCTTCTGTTCTAACCCCGTCGCGATACCGGTTCCCGCCGCTTACAATATATCTTACACCCGGGTTTTTCTGTCCGATCTCAAAGCCTTTTTCTGCCTTATATCCGCAGTTGCTGCTCCCAGCGATGATAATCACGTCAAGCGGGATCTCCTCATCATACGGGCCGCCAAAAAGATCCTGATTGATCATCGGCAGATTTTCAGCGAACTCATCGGGATGAGCGGAAAAGCGCTTCACAGTATTATTGATTTCACATGTACTGTCAAAGAGGATGAAATCGCTTTTCTCCGCGGAGCTGGCCTGACGTGAAAGACCAAGGATGCAGCGCATCTTCGCCTGATGCAAATAGGCGATTGTACGATAGTAGTCCGGAAAATGCCGGTTCGACATAGAAAATGCACTGCGCTGAATATATTCAAGCATCACATCCGATGAGGAAACAATTCTGCCGCATTTTTTAAGAAACTCATAATTAAAGATCCGATCCTCACCAAAGAACAGATCCTCCCGGAAGCGAATGTGCGAATCCTCAATAATGCTTCGACGATAAAGCTTGTTGCAATTTGAATAGAGAAGCAGCTTATGAACTCTGATATAGGCATCCGCGAAACAGGATGCGCTCTCATAAACCTTGTCTTCCACTGTCCAGAGTTCACTGTCCGCGTTCATCGGGAAGCGCTCAATCCCAATGATATAGAGATCTGTTCTCTGATCTGTGGCTGCAGCTGCTTTTGGAAGGAAACCGCCTTTCAGGCAATTGTCACAGTCTATGAAAGCGACAAACTCCCCGCTTGCGTTGTCAAGTCCCGCGTTTCGTGCAGCGGATGCGCCCGCATGAGCGCGGAAGACCGTCTTTACGCAGTCATATTTGCCGGCATAGCGCTGCAATATTTCTTTTGTATCATCGCCGGATCCGTCATCCACTGCGATCACTTCGCAGTCGGGCCGTATCTGGTTCAGCACAGAATCCAGGCATTCCTGAATGTATGCGCTGCAATTATATGTAGGAATGATAATCGATACTTTTACTTTTGTCTTCATGATATCGTTTTTTCCGCCTCAGCAGATTCCAGTAAGCGTCTTCGCTGTTCTCCACGACTACTACGTCCACAATCTTCTCGACAATTTTCTGCGCCTCCGGAGAGACAGAACCGTTGACGGCATATTGAAACCCCTGCTCCTTCAGATAGCGGAAGGACTTCTGGACGATCACCGTGTTGATTCCCATCCCGCGGGCTTCAGGGATAGTTCCACCCGGACCGGCATAATCCGGCGCAAAAGAGCCTGCGCAGCCAAAGGCGAGCATTTTTCCGTCGCGGACCGCCACATAACAGACCCCACGCATCATCGCAGCATAAGCCTCGTCGGCCCAGGAGTCGGCAAAGTTGTCGCTGATAAATCTGTAAACCTTCATGAAGTCGGGCGGCATCACGCGCTTGATCCGGATCCCCTTCTCTTCCAGGGAAGCTTCCAGCATCGGATCTTCCCGCAGGGTATAGAGCTTTGCGATCAGATCCGGATTGTAGGCAATCTTTCTGGCCTCCACCTTCAGGTAGCATTCCGCATATTTGCACTTCGGATCCGAGAGCATCTGTGAGCCGCGGAGGAGGTTCATTGAGAGGCTGATCTCCTCCTGCTCGCTCTGATCCGCGTGAAAACGGATCAGACGCCTCTTGCTTTCCGTGTACTCCGTGATATCTATGCAGTGGGTCGGCCGGTAGAACGGCGTGCTGATCTCATACATGAAGCATTCCGCCTGAGCCTTTTGGCGGCGGATGGCCTTGCAGCAGATCAGAGCCGCGGCGCGGTGATCCGGGTGAGGGCTCTTATTCCAGGGCAGAAAGATCTTCGTATAGCGAGTGAAATCGATCCCGTCTGCGGCATCCGGATGTTTCGAAAGGGTCGTGTCCTCATACCCCAGCCATTCCCAGGCTCTGGGCTTTACTTCCTCCATCTCGGCCTCAAACTGCGCCCTGCGGATACGGGCCTCTTCTTCTGTGCTCAGTTCCGGGTTTCCATGGCTTCCGTCCGTGAGCACATAGATATCGGTCCGCTCAGGTGCCAGAATCAGTGCCGCTGCTGCCCCAAGGCATTCGTCATCCGGATGCGGCGCTATCACCGCGATCCGGTCATCTTCCTGAAATACAATTCTTTCTCTCATCAGATTCTCCAACAGAACACTTTCATTTTTTCATCATACTATTCC
>CADCQE010000154.1 GCA_902803505.1 uncultured Lachnospiraceae bacterium
AGAGGGGCATTATTACATCATTCACAGTATCCCGTTTTCCGATCTGGACGAGATGGAGATCTGCTTCAATGACAGTACAGCGGTGCCCTATTTGCGCTATAAATCAAAGAAATTAGGAATCCAGCTCAGCACGGAGACGGAGGAGACCGCGATCTATGAGGAGCAGCGGGGAGGCTCTGATTCCTCCTCCGGACAGAGCAGTGAGGATGCTTCGGAAGAAAACAGTCAGGAAGGAAGCGGTCAGGAAGGAAGCAGCCAGGAAGAAAACAGTCAGGAGAGGAGCAGTCAGGAGGACGGCTCTGAAGGAAATGACAATCAAGACGACGGCTCACAGGAGGAGGAACAGACCCGGGACAACAATGAGGATGTGCCGGAGGACGTCGTTGCATTTGACGACAATACGGAGAACGGCGGCGAAGAGGAGTATATCGATTACGGTGCGAATGAAGACGAGATCATTTATATCGATGAGACTTACGATAACGAGGATGCTGTCGGATAAGGACGGAGGTGAAGTCACTGCGTGTTTCCATTAAATGAAAAAGGCCCGGACCAGGGCAAGAGGCAGATGTTCGTCTATGCGGCGATCGTCATCATTGTGATACTGCTTCTCAATATGGTTGTGATCCCTGCCATCGCCCGGAGAAATATCCAGGATGTGGATTACAGTACATTCCTGAAGATGATCAACCAGAAAGAGATTGCTACGGCCCAGATCAACAGCGATTATATTTACTTTTCGGACAAGAGCAACCCGGCGAACTACTACAGGACGGCTACGTTCAACGATGCAGACCTTGTGAACCGCCTCATGGCTTCCGGCTGCGATTTCGGGACGGTGGTCAATAAGACAAGCTTTCTGGAGAGCTTTTTCTTCGGATGGGTGCTCCCGCTCCTGTTCTTCTACGCCATCTTTCTGCTGCTGTCCCGCTATGTAATGAAGCGCATGGGCGGGGGAGAGGGCGGCGGCCTCTTTGGCGGCGGCGGCCCCATGATGTCCTTTGGGAAAAGCGGCGCAAAGAAGTATGTTCCGTCTACCACCAGCATCAAGTTCAAGGATGTAGCGGGGGAGGAAGAGGCGAAGCAGCTCATCCAGGAGCTGGTGCTCTACCTCCGCGATCCCAAGAAATATGCAGACATCGGTGCTTCCTGCCCGAAGGGCGCCCTTCTTGTGGGCCCTCCCGGGACGGGTAAGACCCTGTTGGCCAAAGCGGTGGCCGGCGAGGCGGAGGTGCCGTTCTTCTCCATCGCGGGTTCTGAATTTGTCGAGATGTTCGTCGGCATGGGTGCCTCCAAGGTGAGGGATCTCTTCAGCCAGGCGGAAAAGAATGCCCCCTGTATCGTCTTCATCGACGAGATCGATACGATCGGCAAGAAGAGGGACGCCGGCGCCCTGACCTCCAATGATGAGCGTGAGCAGACGCTGAATCAGCTGCTCACGGAGATGGACGGCTTTGAGGGCGGCAAGGGCGTGATCATTCTCGCTGCCACGAACCGGCCGGATGTGCTGGATCCCGCGCTGCTCCGCCCCGGGCGTTTTGACCGGCGCATCCCGGTAGAGCTCCCGGATCTGGAAGGGCGTATTGACATCCTGAAGGTCCATGCGAAGAAGGTCAAGATCTCGGACAATGTGGACTTTGGGGCCATCGCCCGGACGGCGGCCGGCGCTTCCGGAGCTGAGCTCGCCAATATCGTCAACGAGGCCGCTCTCCGCGCCGTGCGGGAGGGACGGAAGTTCGTGATCCAGGAGGACCTCATGGAGAGCATCGAGGTCGTCATTGCGGGCTACCAGAAGAAGAGCCGCGTCCTGTCGGACAAGGAGAAGCTGGTTGTGGCCTACCACGAGATCGGCCATGCCCTTGTGGCGGCCAAGCAGAGCAACTCTGCCCCGGTACAGAAGATTACGATCATCCCCCGGACCTCCGGGGCCCTCGGCTATACGCTGCAGGTGGATGAGGGCGATAAGTACCTGATGTCGAAGGAAGAGCTTCTTAATAAGATTGCTACGTTTACAGGAGGCAGGTGCGCGGAGGAGCTGGTCTTCTCGTCCATTACTACGGGAGCTGCCAATGATATCGAGCAGGCCACCAGGCTTGCCCGGGCGATGATCACCCAGTACGGCATGGATGAAGAATTCGGAATGGTGGCCCTTAGCACCCAGTCCAATGTTTATCTGGGAGGAGATACCTCCCTGGCCTGCGCGCCGGAGACTGCGAAGCAAGTCGACGACACGGTTGTGCGCGTGGTCCAGCAGCAGCATGACAAGGCGATGCAGATCCTCAACGACAATAAGTCGAAGCTGCATGAGCTTGCGAAATATCTCTACGAGCATGAGACCATCACCGGCGAGGAGTTTATGGCGATTCTTGAGAAGGAGCCGGAATATCTGGTGGAAAAATAGTTACTGTTCTCGGCCAAGCGGGAGGGGCCATGAATCGTAACGAAAAATAAAACGGTCCGGGGTGATGCCCGCTGCATCACCCCGGCCGTATCATTTTTCCATTGACGCCCGTCTTTTGATATGCTATAGTTGAAAAGCTACGAGAAACAGGTTCTTTTTTTTTGCGCTTTTTGCGGAGAAGAAGAGGACCCTGATTGCTAACGGATCATTGGAGGTGAAAAGCCGTGCGTACAAGGATAACATTAGCGTGTACAGAATGTAAGCAGCGTAATTACAATACCATGAAGGATAAGAAAGAGCATCCTGAGAGAATGGAAACGAAGAAATACTGCAAGTTCTGCCACAAGCACACACTGCACAAAGAAACAAAGTAAGCGCATTATTGTGAGGGATTGGAAAGAACATGGCAGATAATGGAAATGCCGCTAAGGCAAATGATAAAAAGATTGGCTTTTTCCAAGGTGTCAAGCGCGAGTGGCGCAAGATCATCTGGGTGAAGAAGGAAGACCTGGCTAAGCAAACCGGACTTGTCGTTGTGATCTCCCTGCTCCTCGGCATCATCATCAC
>CADCQE010000155.1 GCA_902803505.1 uncultured Lachnospiraceae bacterium
CTATTCACGGCCAATCTGCAATCAGGTTCTGGCTCATCATGCTTGCATGAATGAGACAGGTTCTGATTGCAGATAAGGCCTGTGAAGAGTAACATTCTTTTGGAGGTTGTGACGAATGGCAGATAACAAGGTACAGCACCTCGGTGTGATTATGGACGGGAACCGGCGCTGGGCGAAGCAGCATATGTTCACCTCTGTGATGCGGGGCCATGAGAAGGGGGTTGACACATTCATCGACCTCTGTGAATGGTGTGAAAATGCAGAGATCCCGTACCTCACAGTCTATGCATTTTCGACAGAGAACTGGAAGCGCTCGCAGCAGGAGGTGACGGATCTCTTTAAGCTGATGCGCCGCTTCTTCGTGGAGGAGATCCACCGCTGTATTGAGATGGGCGTCAGTGTGCACTGCGTCGGGAACTTTGAACTGCTCAGCGAGGAGGACCGGAAGGTGATCCATGACGCTGAGGAGGTGACAAAACACTGCAGCAAATTGTATCTGCAGATCGCCCTGAGCTACGGGGGGCGGGACGAGCTTCTCCAGGCCGCTGAGCGCTACGCGCAGGATGTGAAGGCGGGGAGGGCAGGAGGCGAGGCCCTGACAGAAGAGCGCTTCGAGCGCTATCTCTACACTGCGGGCGTGCCCGATATGGATCTCGTCATCCGGACGGGCGGTGACCGGAGACTGTCCAATTTCTTTCCATGGCAGACTACTTATGCGGATCTCTTCTTTACCGACACACTCTGGCCGGATTTTTCGGAAGAACTCCTTCAGGAGGCACTTGATTATTACCGTTCAGTAAAAATCAACAAGGGGAAGTAAGCTATGAAGGAACAAGAGGATCTGAAATCGTTTCTCACCTTTTATAAAGAGAGCACCAAGCGGCTCCAAAAGGCTGTCAGAGGGTACAACCGCCAGCTGAAGAAGGACCCGAACCCGATCATCCGCATGTTCAAAGAAGATCTTGCGGATCTCAATGAGGGCGGGAAGATGCTCCGGGGCACTCTGATCGCTCTGGGATATCACCTGTCTGGTCACGGGGATCCGGAGGTGTGTGATCCCCTTGCGATCGGCTATGAGCTCTTCCAGACCTCAGTGCTCATCCACGATGATATCATTGACAATGCGGAACTGCGGCGGGGAAAATATACCGTACAGCACCGCTATGAGCACCGCCTGGAGGTGCGGGGCATCAAAATGCTGGCCCAGGTGGACGGACCCAGGGATGTGGCCCGCTCGGCGGCTCTTTGTACAGGGGATCTCGGACTATACTATGCAAATCAATACATTGTAAATGCTTACCGCAACAATCCCCTGCTTGGGGAACTGCTTGCGTATTTCGATGAGACCGTGATCAATACGATGCGCGGGGAGGTGCTGGATGTCGTTCTTCCCTATGAACTCCAGGACGTCTCTTACGATGAGGAGAAGCGGAAAGAGCTGCTTGAGACTTCAGTGCGGGATATTTACCACTTGAAGACCTCCTGCTATTCCGTGATCGGACCTCTGCATCTGGGAATGATGCTGGGGGAGATGCCTCCTGAGCAGATGCGCGCCGTTGACCGCTTTGCGGATGATCTGGGGATCGCCTACCAGATCATGGATGACATCCTCGGCATCTACGCGGAGGAAGGATATCTCGGCAAGGACGTCGGCAGTGACATTGTTGAATTCAAGCAGACCATCTTGTGGATGTATGTGCGCACAACGAATCCGGAGGCCACGGAAGAGCTGCTGCAGTATTATGGGAAGAAGAAGGTGACGAAGAAGGACCTGGAAGCAGTCCGCCGCATCTTTCAAGCAAGCGGCGCCCTTGAGTATGCGAAGGATACTATGGATGCCTGCTTTGCCCGGGCGAGACGGAAGCTTGCGCGCATGAGCTTCCTCTCCGAAGAGGACAAGGCCATTCTTCGCGGTTTTATCACATGGTGCAGCGGCAGGAGTAAATAAGAGCTTCCGATGGAGAGCACTGCAACAATCGGCGGAAGGAGAGGCCGGAAGGAGGAGCAGATGCGCTTTACAAAGATGCAGGGAATCGGCAACGATTATATTTATGTGGACGGCGGGAAGGAGCTTGTGCCGAATGCTTCCGAGATGGCCGTGCGGGTGAGTGACCGTCATTTCGGAGTCGGCTCTGACGGCCTGATTCTGATCAACCCGTCGGAAAGTGCTGATTTTGAGATGGAAATGTACAATGCCGACGGGAGCCGCGGGAAGATGTGCGGAAATGGAATCCGCTGTGTCGGGAAATATGTGTATGACCACGGACTCACCGACAAGACGGTGCTCAGGATCGGGACGCTCTCCGGGATCAAGACCCTGCAGCTCAGTCTTGGAGATGACGGTAAGGTCAGCAGCGTGCGCGTCGACATGGGAGAAGCGATCCTGACTCCTTCGGAGATTCCCGTCGATCTGTCTCTGCTCGACGCCGGCAGCAGACCGGAGGATCCCGGGGCTCCCCTGGTGCGCGTCAGGCAGCAATTTGGGGAACGGCCTTTCGAGATCACCTGCGTCTCTATGGGGAACCCACATTGTGTGCTGTGTCTCAAAGAGGAAATCGCTTCCCTGAAGCTGGAGGACATCGGCCCGGTATTTGAGCACGCGCCGCTCTTCCCTGAGGGAGTCAATACGGAGTTTATCAACGTCCTGTCCCGTGATCATCTCGCGATGCGCGTGTGGGAGCGCGGATCCGGTGAGACACAGGCCTGCGGCACGGGAGCGTGTGCGGCGGCAGTCGCGGCAGTCCTGAACGGGCTCGCGGACCGCTCACTTACGGTGTCCCTGCTTGGAGGGAATCTGGAGATCGAGTGGGATGAGAGCAGCGGCCATGTATTTATGACGGGGCCTGCCGTGGAAGTATTTTCCGGGACATTTGAATGAGCAGAAACTGCGAATCGTGAGGAGGAAGGACTATGTACAGAATCAATGACAATTATCAGAAACTCCCGGGCAGCTATTTATTTTCAACAATAGCGAAAAAAGTCTCTGCCTTCACGGCCGAGAATCCGGACAAGACCGTGATCCGCCTGGGGATCGGAGATGTCACTCAGCCTCTGACCGGCCCGGTCATCGACGCCCTGCACAAGGCAGTCGATGAGATGGCCGCGGGGGAGACCTTTCACGGCTATGCTCCGGATCTGGGATATGCATTCCTCCGCGAGGCAATCGCTGAGAATGATTTCCGGATGAGGGGCTGCGGCATCAGCGCCGATGAGATCTTCGTCTCTGACGGGGCCAAATGCGATTCCGGCAATATACAGGAGCTCTTTGCCGTTGACAGCCGCATCGCTGTCTGCGATCCCGTCTACCCGGTCTATGTGGACTCCAACGTCATGGCAGGCAGGACCGGAAGCTATGACCCCGCAAGCGGCCGCTGGTCCGATGTCATCTACATGCCCTGCACGGAGGGCAATGGATTCGTAGCGGAGCTTCCGTCCAGGAGACCGGACATCATCTATTTGTGTTTCCCGAACAACCCGACGGGCGCAGCGATAAAAAAAGAGCAGCTCCAGAAGTGGGTCGATTATGCCAATAAGGAGGGCTGCGTGATCATCTACGATGCGGCTTATGAGGCATATATCTCGGAGCAGGACGTGCCGCACTCCATCTACGAGTGTGAGGGAGCGAAGGCCTGCGCGATTGAGATCCGAAGCTTCTCCAAGAATGCAGGATTTACGGGACTGAGACTCGGCTACACGGTCGTCCCGAAAGAACTCACAAGCGGCGGCGCCTCCCTGCGGGATATGTGGGCACGGCGCCACGGCACGAAATACAACGGCGCTCCTTATATCGTCCAGCGGGCCGGTGAAGCCTGTTACACCCCGGAGGGGAAGGAATCGATCCGCAGCCTGGTTGCGTATTATATGGAAAATGCAAGGACGATCCGCGACGGCCTGAAGGAGATGGGCTATACGGTCTACGGCGGTGTCAACAGTCCGTATATCTGGCTGAAGACCATAGACGGCATGAGCAGCTGGGAATTCTTCGATTACCTGCTGAATCAGGCGAATGTGGTGGGTACGCCGGGAAGCGGCTTCGGACCGAGCGGAGAAGGATTCTTCCGCCTGACGGCATTTGGCACCCATGAGAATTCAAAAGCCGCGTTGGAGCGCATTGCAGGGATTTGAAGCACGGATGGTCTGTGGCCTGTAGTGGGAGGGGCCGCAAATAGTAACAGCAGACAGGGATCATTTTCAGATGATTGAAGGAGAAAAGTATGAGCAGTACAGTGAGTGTATTTCTTGCGGACGGATTTGAAGAGATTGAAGCCCTTGCTGTCGTTGATCTCTTGAGACGGGCGGAGATCCGCGTGACGACCTGGTCGATCAGCGATTCCCTTCAGCTGACCGGCAGGAGCGGCATCTGCGTGACCGCGGATCAGATGTGGGACGAGAAGAGTGCGGGCGAAGCGGACATGCTTGTTCTGCCGGGGGGGCAGCCGGGCACGACTTCCCTCGGACAGCATGAGGGTCTGAGAGAGCAGCTTTTGAAAGCAGCAGAAGAGGGGCGCTTCGTCGCCGCAATCTGCGCCGCACCTACAGTGCTTGCAAAGCATGGCCTGCTCAAAGGGAAGAAGGCCGTGTGCTATCCGGGCCTTGAAGCGGAACTCATCCGCGGCGGAGCGGATGCCGGGTCGCAGAGCGTGGTCCGGGACGGCAAGGTCATTACAAGCCGGGGAGCGGGAACGGCGATCCCCTTCGCCCTGAAGCTGATCGATGCGCTCGAGGGAGAGGACGCCGCGGAGCAGGTGAGAAAAAGTATTGTATTTGAGTAGAAGAAAAAAGACTGTTCACAGGGAAAACCCTGTGCTATACTGTTAAAACGGCTGTGCTGAGCTGGAAGAAGCGAGAGCAATCAGGTGCTGCGGCGGAATCAGGCTCCCCGATAGAATGCGGGCTGTCCGGCCTTGCCGCCTGCAACAGCTCAGTCAGAAAAAACCGGCGTTTGTAGAGGAGGAAACATGAGCGCACTGGTCGAGAGATTAGAACACAATATGGTGAAACTGACAGTGGAAGTTTCGGCAGAAGAATTTGAGAAGGCCGTAAGAGCTGTCTACAACAAGAACAAAAAGAGCATCACGATCCCCGGATTCCGGAAGGGACATGCGCCTCAGCATATGCTCGAGAAGATCTATGGCGCCGGCATATTTTTTGAAGATGCGGCAAACGATCTGATCAACAGGACCTATCCTGAGGAAGCTGAGGGCACTGGCCTCGAATTTGTCTCACGGCCGGTGTTTGACGTGACCCAGATCGAGAAGGGCAAGGACTTCATCTACACAGCGGAAGTGGCTGTCCGCCCGGAAGTGAAGCTCGGTGATTACCGGGGAATTGAAGTGTCCAAGCAGGACCGCACTGTCAGCGAGGAAGACGTGGACGCAGAGATCCGCAGGGAGCAGGAGAAGAATTCCCGCCTCGTGGAAGTGACAGACAGACCGGTTGAAGACGGCGATACGCTTATTCTGGACTACTCCGGCGCCGTCGACGGCGTACCCTTCGACGGCGGCACGGCAGAGAACCAGACCCTTGTCATCGGATCTCACAGCTTCATTCCCGGCTTTGAAGAGCAGCTGATCGGGACGAATGCGGGGGAGACGAAGGACATCACGGTCACCTTCCCGGAAGAGTATCACGCGAAAGAGCTTGCCGGCAAGGAAGCGGTCTTCACCTGCACGGTTCATAAGATCCAGAAGAAGGAGCTCCCCGAGCTCAATGATGATTTCGCTCAGGATGTCTCCGAATTCGACACGCTGGAAGAATACAGGAAGAGCGTAAAGGATAATCTGACGAAGCAGAAGGAAGCGGCTGCGAAGACTGCGGCGGAAGACGAGGCGGTCAATAAGCTCATCGAGAACTCTGAGATGGATATCCCGGAGGCCATGATCGATGCCCAGACGACCCAGATGTACCAGGATTATGCCCGTCAGCTGCAAGGCCAGGGAATCCCGATCGATACCTATCTTCAGTACATGGGCTCCAGCGAAGCGAAGCTGAAGGAAGAGATGCGCCCGCAGGCCCTCAAGCAGATCCAGACCAGACTGGTTCTCGAAGAAGTCGCGAAGGATGCCTGCCTTGAGGCCAATGACCTCAGACTGGAGGAGGAGATTGAGAAGATCGCTGAGCGCTACCAGATGGAGGTGGCGAAGCTGAAGGAATCCATGAGTGATTTCGACCGCGAGAATCTCAAGAAGGATATTTCTGTCCAGGAGGCGATCGATCTTATTGCAGATACCTTAAAGGAGGTCTGATTTGATCAGGAATACATTGATCCCCTATGTCATTGAACAGACGGCGATGGGGGAGCGCAGTTACGATATTTATTCCAGACTGCTCAAGGAGAGAATTATTTTTCTCGGTGAAGATGTGAACGATGTCTCGGCCAACGTGATCGTCGCCCAGCTCCTCTTTCTGGAGTCAGAGGACCCGGGGAAGGACATCAACTTGTACATCAACAGTCCGGGCGGATCAGTCACGGCGGGTATGGCCATCTATGATACGATGCAGTACATCAAATGTGACGTCTCGACGATCTGCATCGGCATGGCGGCCAGCATGGGAGCCTTTCTTCTCGCAGGTGGAACAAAAGGAAAGCGCCAGGCCCTGCCCAATGCGGAGATCATGATCCATCAGCCCTCAGGCGGAACACAGGGGAAGGTCAGCGACATGCTGATTGATGCGGATCACATCCTGAAGATCCGGCGCAGGCTGAACGACATTCTTGCGGCGAATACGGGACAGCCGATCGAGACAATAGAGCGGGATACGGACAGAGACCACTGGCTGTCAGCGGAAGAAGCAGTGTCTTATGGGCTGATTGACTCTGTTGTGCAGAATAGATGATTAAGTGTTACTATTCACGGCCAATCTGTGGCCTGTAGCGGGAGGGGCCGTGAACAGTAACGAGTAAGTGACTCCTGTGCAGAGGCATGGGAGTCTTTGTGAGTGGAAGCGCTGGAGATCCGATGCTTTTTGGCGGATCCCAAGCCAGTGCCGAAGCGGGAAGAAAAAGGAGTGAGATTGCATTATGGCCAGAGCAGTCGGCAGCAACAAAATCCTGAGGTGCAGTTTCTGCGGCAAGGATGCGGATCATGTCAGGAAGCTGTTCTCCGGGGAGAACGGAATTTATATATGTGACAATTGCGTTGGTGTCTGCTGGAATATCCTGGAGGAAGAGAATGAAGAGAACTTCCTTACGGATGAAGACATTCATCTTCATACACCGGCAGAGATCAAAGCCTTTCTTGATGAATATGTCATAGGCCAGGACACCGCGAAGAAGGTACTCGCTGTGTCGGTCTACAACCACTACAAGCGCCTGCTCTCCAGAAATGACGGAGATGTGGAGCTGCAAAAATCCAATATTCTTATGCTCGGACCTTCCGGATCCGGTAAGACACTGCTGGCCCAGACCCTGGCCCGCATTCTCAATGTCCCCTTTGCCATTGCGGATGCCACCACGCTCACGGAAGCAGGGTATGTGGGAGAAGACGTCGAGAATATCCTGCTCAAGCTGATCCAGGCGGCGGATTTTGATCTCGAGCGCGCAAAGCTTGGCATCATTTATATTGATGAGATTGACAAGATCGGACGGAAGTCAGAGAATGCATCGATTACCCGCGATGTCTCCGGCGAGGGTGTCCAGCAGGCTCTTCTGAAAATTATTGAAGGTACGGTGGCGTCTGTTCCGCCCCAGGGCGGCAGAAAGCACCCGCAGCAGGAGATGATCCAGATCGACACGACCAACATCCTCTTCATCTGCGGCGGAGCTTTTGTCGGCATGGACAAGCTTGTGGAACGGCGTCTGGAGGCCAAGTCCATTGGCTTCGGTGCCGAGATTAAGAAGACGGAAGAGGAGAAGAATACGGGTGAGATCCTGAAGAATGTGATGCCCCAGGACTTCGTGAAGTTTGGCCTCATTCCGGAGCTGATCGGCCGCATCCCCGTTGTGCTTGCCCTGGATGAGCTGGATGAGGATGCGCTTGTCCGCATCCTGAAGGAGCCTAAGAATTCTCTGGTCAAGCAGTATCAGAAGCTTTTTGAGATGGACGGCGTGAAGCTCACGATCGAAGAGGATGCCCTGAAGGAAGTGGCGCGCCTGTCTGTCGAGCGCAAGACCGGGGACCGCGGTCTCAGGGCGATTATGGAGAAGACCGTCATGGATACGATGTATCAGATACCATCGGACAAGACGATCTCAGAATGCATCATCCGAAAGGAAAATGTGGGAGGAGAGATCGGGCCGGAGCTCATCCACGACGGAAATGCGGAACCGAAGCGGCTGACAGCGGGACGGAAGCAGAGATCCCGC
>CADCQE010000156.1 GCA_902803505.1 uncultured Lachnospiraceae bacterium
GCCGATCAAAACGAGCATCATCATAATCCGGAACCGAAGGCTCCGGAAATAATTCAATCTTGACTTTAATCCCGTCTTGGAAATGATTCCACCTCCAGCCAGTTTCTTCCTTATTCCTCACTCACGGGCATTTCAAACTCACCGGTGATCACGACCTCTTCATTGTCAGAAGTATCCGCCACCGGGACGAACTCCTCCATGAAGACGTCCTTCTCCGCCCCGCCCATAATCGCGGGGATATTGAGAAGATAGCGAAAATAGTACACCTAATTTCTACCTTCGTCAAGAGGACGGTTCGGAAGGGGACGCGGGGACGGTTCGGAACCGTCCCCGCGTCCTGCTCAGCTGTCAGCCAATTTCTTTTTTCCAGAAGCCATGGAGATTACAGTACTCATAGGCGGCAACCGCCGTCTCTCCTTCCGGCAGCAGGAAGCGGGCGGCCGGCTTCTCGCCGGGCTTCAGATAGCAGACATGTGCTCCCATATTCGTCTCGAGAATCACCCACTCAATATAGTGCTGTTCAAGCATAGGGTGCTCCACTTCTCCGACCTGAACCGTGACCGCGCTCCCCGCCTGCTGAACGAAGGGAACGTGCTTCTCAAGCGCGCCGTCCGTCGTATTGGCGGAAAGCAGTGTCATCTCCTCCCCGCAGCAATGGGGGATACAGCCGGAATCGGCCATGGTAAGCAGAGTCTTGCCGCATTTTTCACACCTGAAAACTTTCATTGTATTGTTCCTCCTTTATATGATGCTTCCTTAGAATCCGGAAGAATTGATGATCGCGCAGCATTCTCTCTATTTGTCGCGGGCCGGAAGGATTCGATCGATGCCCAAAAAGGCAAACCCGGCAGCCATAAACCCTGCTACCAGAATGAAAAACCACTTCACAACTCCGCCGATTCCCTGGGTCTCCGGATTGAGGAAGAAATAGGGATAGATGAGAGGTCCGTCTCCCGAAAAATTGAGAACGCTTGTATCAAAATGATAAGCCCAGGCGTGAAGAAAGATGAAGCCCAGGTATGCGATCGGAAGGAGTGTCGATGCAATCGGATAGTACCACTTCACTTTCTTATGCTCGTAAAACAGCACCCAGTCCCCGATATACAGCACAGGCAACACGATGTGCATGAGAACACATTCTACAACAAAGTTTTTGGCAGGGTCGCGCCCCGGCTGATTCGCCAGAAGGAGGTTGAATACCAGGAAGGTCAGGAGGATTCCGAGCATTCCGACAAACTTGATGCAGGGATGGAAGTCGACATAGCTGTCTTCCTTTTTTCGCGCAGTCTGGATAAGCTCTGCCAGCATGATGCCCGTACAAAAATAATTAGACAGATTGGTAAAGTGGATATAGAAGCTCCACACAAATATGTGATTAAAAAAGCCGACACTTCCGAAGATGGCCACAACGGAAAGCGCAAAATAGCAGGACTGGTAGATCAATTGGAACGTCCGATTTCTGGAAATTCTCATAAAAAACTCCCCTCTCTTGCAACAGACTTGATCTTATTATACAAGGAGAGGAAGTAGTTGAAAAGAGGCATGCGGGAAGCTGCCGTTGTTTCGTGCCCTGCTTTCTATCGCATAGCCTCCTTCATCGCCATTATATACGCCCCGATCTGCTCTGGAGCGTTTTTCCCATACTTTTCAAGCAGCTTAATAATTGCCGACCCAACGATCACGCCATCTGACAGACCAGCCATTTTTGCCGCCTGCTCAGGCGTTGAGATCCCAAACCCAATCGCGCAGGGTATCTCTGTATTCTCCCTTACCACCTTTACGATGGAAGCGAGATCTGTCGTAATCTCCGTTCTCATACCGGTCACGCCAAGGCTGGAAACAAGGTACAAAAAACCCTCTGCCTCTTTTGCAATCATAGCGATGCGGTTCATCGATGTCGGCGCAATGAGCGAGATCAGATCCACTCCGTATCGCTTGCAGAGGGGCCGGAATTCCTCTTTTTCTTCAAAAGGCAGATCAGGCAGGATCAATCCATCGATTTCAAGGTCACGGCAAGTGGAGATGAACTTCTCCGCACCGTAAGAGAACACCACATTGGCGTAGGTCATAAACACCATCGGCACTTTGACATCATGGCGAAGCGCTCTGACAAAGGCGAAGATCTTATCCGTCGTAATCCCACCGTCCAGTGCCCGCAGGTTGGCCCCCTGGATGACAGGCCCTTCTGCAGTTGGATCGGAGAACGGAATCCCCAGCTCGATAAGGTCAGCACCGTTTTCGACAGCCGCTTTGACAGCGGCGGCAGTGGTTTCCAGATCCGGATCGCCGCAGGTGATAAAGGCAATAAATGCTTTTCCGTGTTCAAATGCTTTTCCTATGTTACTCATAGATGTCCTCCCCCCTGTAGCGGCCAATAGCAGCGCAGTCCTTGTCGCCTCTGCCGGATATGGTAATCACAATTATTTTATTCTGATCCATCGTCGGTGCGATCTTCATCGCATGCGCAAGGGCGTGAGCCGATTCAATTGCCGGAATAATGCCCTCCGTCCTGGCAAGATATTCAAATGCGTTTACTGCCTCATCATCCGTCACCGGAACATACTCCGCCCTGCCGATATCGTGGAGATAGGCGTGTTCCGGACCCACTCCGGGATAGTCAAGTCCTGCGGATATCGAATACACGGGTGCAATCTGACCGTAGGAATCCTGGCAGAAATAGGACTTCATTCCGTGGAAGATACCAACTCTGCCGGTGGCGATGGTCGCAGCCGTTTCGAACGTATCGATGCCTCTTCCGGCAGCTTCACAGCCAATCAGTCTCACGCTTTTTTCTTCAAGAAAATGATAAAAGCTCCCAATCGCATTGGAGCCTCCCCCAACGCAGGCAATGACCGCGTCAGGCAGTCTGCCTTCTTTTTGCAGCATCTGCTCCTTGATCTCTTCTGAAATCACTGCTTGAAAATCACGAACAATGGTCGGGAAGGGATGAGGACCCATGACAGAGCCAAGGCAGTAGTGGGTATCGCTGATGCGCGAGGTCCACTCACGCATAGCTTCGGAGACAGCGTCCTTGAGCGTAGCCGTTCCCGTCTTTACGGGTATCACCTCTGCACCCAGCAGCTTCATGCGGTACACGTTGAGCGCCTGGCGCCTGGTGTCCTCTTCTCCCATAAAGACAACGCATTCCATTCCCATCAGGGCAGCGGCAGTTGCCGCAGCCACACCGTGCTGGCCTGCCCCGGTCTCGGCGATCAGCCGGGTTTTTCCCATCTTCCTGGCCAAAAGCGCCTGACCGAGCACATTGTTGATTTTGTGCGCACCCGTGTGATTGAGGTCCTCACGCTTGAGATAGATTTTTGCGCCCCCAAGATCGCGGGTCATTTTTTCGGCATAATAGAGCCGTGACGGTCTTCCCGCGTATTCATTTAAGAGCAGCGTAAGCTCTCTGCGGAAATCGGGGTCGTTCTTGTAATGCAAATACGCTTCTTCCAGTTCGATCACCGCGTTCATTAATGTTTCCGGGATATATTGACCGCCGTGAATGCCAAAACGTCCGTTTGGATTTGTCATGCTTTGTTCACCTCTCTGACAGCGGCAACGAACGCCGCCATTTTTTCTTTATCTTTTACACCATCTGTCTCAATACCGGAGCTGACATCCACTGCAAAAGGATGGAGCAAAGTCACCGCACCCGATACATTATCCGGCGAAAGGCCCCCTGCAAGGAAGTAAGGTCTTTTCATTTCTTTAATCAGATTCCAGTCAAAGGCAGTCCCGGTTCCGGCACCCGAGTCAAGCAGCACCTGATCCGCGGTGCTTTGACCGGCCTTTTCGATATCGGCCGCCTCTTCGATCCGGAAAGCCTTGATGATCGGCTTATCGGTGAGTTTTCTTAATTGCCCGATATATTCTTCATCTTCGCTGCCGTGAAGCTGCGCCATATGAATGATGCCTTGATTCAGAAGACCGGCAATATGCTCCGGCGCATCATTGACAAACACGCCGACCGCTTTGATCTCCGGCGCCAGTAAACGCTTCAGTTCCGCCGCCCTGTCGGGCAGAACGTATCGCCTGCTCCTTCGTGCGAAGATGAATCCGACATACTCCGGCCTCAACTCATTTGCATATGCTATATCGCAAGGCCGTGACAGGCCGCACAGCTTTATCCTGGTCATACTGCCCCCCTTAATTCCCTGAGCCTGGCTTCTTTATTATCCGACCTCATCAGCGTTTCGCCGATCAGTACGGCGTCCGTACCGATCTCGCGGAGTATTGCAAGGTCAGACGCCTCCTTCACGCCGCTTTCCGCGATAAAAAGTACATCCCGGGGAATAAGATCCCTGAGCCTTCGGGCGTTATCCATATCCACGGAAAAGTCTTTAAGATTACGGTTGTTCACACCGATCATCCTGGCGCCCGCTCCAAGTGCAATCCCGACTTCCGCTTCATCGTGCGCTTCCACCAGTGCAGACAGTCCAAGTTCATCACAAAGAGCGATATATTCCCGCAGTTCTTTTTCAGTCAGGATGGAGCAGATCAGCAGTACCGCCGATGCGCCCAGCAGTTTTGCCTCGCAGATCATATACTCATCCACCGTAACGTCCTTGCGCAGGCAGGGAATGCTGACGGCATCTGCGATCTCTTTCAGGTACTCGTCCCTTCCTAAAAACCATTTCGGTTCCGTCAGCACGGAAATGCAGTCCGCTCCTGCCGCTTCGTATTCCTTTGCGATCTGCAGATACGGAAAATCCGGTGCGATCATCCCTTTCGAGGGAGATGCTTTTTTACACTCGCAGATAAAGGAGACTCCCGGCTTTTTCAGTGCGTTCTCAAAAGAGAAGCTTCCTTTTAATAAGGAGAAGGCCTGCCGTCTGACTTCTTCAAGCGGCACTTTCTGTTTTGCCTCAGCCACACGCTTGCGCGCGTATTCAGCAAGCTGGTCTAAAATCGTCATCCTTACACCTCCGGACGGTTGCTGACTTCGATTAGCTTATTCAGTGTTTCAAGTGCTCTGCCGGAGTCAATCAGATCTGCCGCAAGAGCGATACCGTCCTTCATATTGTCCGCTTTACCGCCGATATAGAGCGCCGCACCGGCGTTCATGAGAACCGCATTTCTTTTATACCCCTTTTCGCCCTTTAAGATGGCAAGCGTGATATTCGCATTTTCTTCCGGAGTGCCGCCCTTCAGGTCTTCTTTGGCACATCGTTCAAAGCCGAAGTCCTCAGGTGCGATGACAAAGGATTTAAACCAGCCGTCACGAATCTCGCAGATCGTGGTCGGCGCGCTCATGGAGATCTCGTCCAGCTTATCCTGCCCATACACAACCATGCCCCTCCGGATTCCGAGATTGATCAGGACCTGGGCCAGCGGTCCCACAAGATATTCGTCATACACTCCGAGAAGCTGCATGGAAGGTGTCCCGGGGTTCGTAAGCGGACCGAGAATGTTGAATACTGTGCGGAAGCCAAGCTCTTTGCGGATCGCCCCCACGTATTTCATGGAGCTGTGGTACTTCTGGGCGAAGAAGAAGCACATACCGACTTCATGCAAAAGCTCGATACATCTTGCCGGGCTCTGCTGGATGTTGACCCCGAGTGCCTCCAGGCAGTCTGCGGTACCGCACCTGGAGGATGCCGCCCGGTTGCCATGCTTCGCCACCTTCACCCCGGCAGCTGCCGCAACGAGGGCAGAGGTCGTGGAGATATTGAAGCTCTGGGCGTTGTCGCCGCCTGTTCCGACGATCTCGAGAAGCTCCATTCCGGTCTCGACCCTGGTCGCGTGTGCCCGCATCGCCGCCGCGCAGCCCGCGATCTCGTCGGTCGTCTCAGCCCGGGCGCTCTTGGTGGAGAGCGCGGCGAGGAAGGCGGCGTTCTGCGTTGCGCTTGTCTCGCCGCTCATAATCTCATTCATAACTGTATATGCCTCATCATAAGTGAGGTCTTCCTTGTTTACGATCTTTACGATAGCTTCTTTGATCATCGCTCATATCTCCTTTATGAAATTATTCAGCATTTGTCTCCCATCCGGAGTCATAATGGATTCAGGATGAAACTGTACTCCGTATATCGGATATTTTTTATGCTGTACTGCCATTATCTCATCATCTGTTGTAACGGCAGTGATCTTTAATTCTTCAGGAATGGTTCCGGCATCCGCCGCAAGGGAATGATACCGCGCAACGGGAGCGGATCCGGGACAGCCGTAGAACAGCGGACAGCCAAGATCAACGGCCGCGATGGACTGCTTTCCGTGCATCAGCTTCTTCGCGTAGGTGACGATCACATCATATGCCGCACAGATTGCCTGAAAGCCGAGACAAACACCAAGGATCGGAATATCGTGGATTGTTTTCGCTATGTCCATGCAAACGCCTGCATCCTCCGGCCGGCCGGGACCGGGTGACAGAATGATACGGTCAGGCTTTAAGGCCCGGATCTCTTCCACCGCCATTTCGTCGTTCCGGATGACCTTGATGTCAGGATCGATCTCACCGACAAGCTGATAAAGGTTGTAAGAAAAACTGTCGTAGTTGTCTACCAGTAGAATCATAATTCGCCCTCCTGCGCAATCTCCAGTGCTTTCAGCGAGGATTTTGCTTTATTCAGACATTCCTCAAATTCCTTTTCGGGATCGGAGTCTGCGACTATTCC
>CADCQE010000157.1 GCA_902803505.1 uncultured Lachnospiraceae bacterium
TTCTGCGCAGCAGATAATTTCGTTAACGACTATAATCTGCGCAATTGCCTTCGGCAATTACTTAGGTTAACTGGTATAAGCAGAGCGCAAAATGTGTATGAACAAAAAGAAAAGCCCCGAACCTCCTCTTCTGCAAGGAAATCCGGAACCCTCCCTCGAGCGCGAGACGGGGATCGAACCCGCGGCCCCCACCTTGGCAAGGTGGTGCTCCACCGCTGAGCCACTCGCGCATCTCTTATCTCTGTTCTTGTTTTCTCAAGAACAAAAAGGATTATACAAAAAGAAACCGTGACTGTCAATACCTGTTCTGTATTTTTATCTTTTTTAGCTTTTTCGACGAATCTTTCCTGCCAAAGCCGCAGTTTCTTTGGCAGGACTTACTGTTCGCGGACGATGGCGCTCAGAACATACTGATTGCTCCGAAAATTCTTCTGGCTGATATTGTCGAGGCGGATGAGATCGATGTCGAGCCACAGTTCTTCCGAGGCCACTGCGATGTGGGCGAACATGGCTCCGAAGTCAAATTCGGCCAGACGCCTTGGCCGGTCCATTCTGTCCTTCTTCGAGAACACATGGATGCGGTTCCCGACAACTGCGAAACGCCAAGGCTGGCGGTTTAAGGCAGAGGGAGAGAGGCGGGCCGCCTCAAGAACTTTCATCATCCATTCCGTGGGAGGATTCTTGAAGACACAGAGGCTCTTCAGCGGCAGGCGCTTTGCCTGCTCCGGCCTGCGGGTCAGCCTTCCCGACGGCTTCCCGAAAGCCATCGTGATCATTGTCTTTTTATTCTCTCTGCTCTTTGGAGCGCCTTGTATTCTTGCGGATCCAAGGAAGCAGCTTCCGATCCCCAAAGTCAGCAGAAAGAGACTGAGCTGTTCACACAGATAGCCCGCATTCATCTCTGCCCGGTCCCTCTCCTCGGAATAAAAGGTGAGATAGTAGGGAGCTTTGACTCCGAAGAAGCCGCCCGGGGCCCGCTTGCCGTTCAGGGCTTCCGTGATGCCGATCTCCGTCTCAATTCCCGGAAACAGAGACGTCATCTTCTCATAGAAGCGGACAATCCGTTCGAGTGTATCCCTGTCAAGCGGGGTCATCTCAAATTGCCGCATAGAATATCTTTTAAAGATTGCTTCGTATAAAGTCATTTCTCAACCTCGCCTTGCTGCCCGGGATCCCCGTTCTCCTGCTCCCTTTCTCCGATCATGTACTCCAGGGTCTCATACAGGACCTCCGGCTCCACCGGTTTGCTCAGGTGCGCGTTGAGGCCCGCCTGGAGGGAGCGCTGCACGTCTTCATCAAATGCATTCGCGGTCAGTGCGATAATCGGGATGCTCCGGGCATCTTCTCTTCCGCTTGAGCGGATCTTCTGCGTCGCAGTCAGGCCGTCCATCTCAGGCATGCGCATATCCATCAGGATCGCGTCATAGTATCCGGCAGGGTGAGAGCTGAAGGCTTCTACGGCGATCCTGCCGTTTGCGGCACACTCTACTTCCATCTGCCTCACCTGCAGAACCATGGTCATGATCTCTGCATTTACCTGCATGTCCTCCGCCAGAAGAATCCTGCGCCCTGTCAGGTCCGCTTTCTTCTTCCGGTCTGAGGACTGGCGGTTCTTTTTTTGCAGGGCGCTCCTGAATTCCTCCAGTACAACCGCCGCGAACAAAGGCTTGGGAATGAAGCTGTCCACACCTGCTTCCAGGGCTTTCTCCAGAACCTCATCCCAGCGATAGGCCGTCAGGATAACGATGGCTGACTCATTGTCCACGATAGAACGAATCTGCTGCGTCGTCTCTATGCCGTCCATCTCCGGCATCTTCCAATCCACAAGGATCAGGTTATACGCCTCCCGCCGGGCATGGCGCAGTCTGACTTTCTCGATCCCTTCCTCTCCGGAGGTCGCTGTCTCAGCGGCGATCCCCGCCTCTCCGAGAACCAGCTTCGCATGCTCACAGGCAATGGGATCGTCATCGATCACCAGTACAGTCATATCCTGAGGACCGATCTCCGGAATCTCATTGTCCGTCTCTTTCTTCTCGGCATCTGCAAGGGTCACGGTAACCGTAAAGGTCGTCCCCTTCCCTTTTTCACTCTCAACGGAGATATCCCCGTTCATCATCTCCACTATGCTCCTGGTGATGGCAAGGCCGAGCCCGGAGCTGCCGTAGATGTTCGTGGAGGACGAATCCTCCTGACTGAAGGTATCAAAGATATGGGGCAGGAATTCCTCACTCATGCCGATGCCTGTATCAGCAACACGGAAGCGCAGAGTCGTCTTCCCGTCGAACCGGGCAATCCGCTCTGTGGTGAACTCCACTTGTCCTCCCGGAGGTGTAAACTTCACAGCATTTCCTAGAATGTTGATCAGGACCTGCCGCAGCTTCATGCTGTCGCCGATATAGCAGTCGTCAACCTGGCTCTTCAGGTAGCACTGGTAGCTCAGGCCCTTCTCCAGGCACTGGCCGCTGAACATCGTGTTGATGACCTCCAGGAGCTTGGAGAAAGAGAATTCTTCGTTCTTAAGTGTCATCCGGCCGGATTCGATGCGCGACATATCCAGAATGTCATTGATCAGGGTCAGCAAATGGTTGGCGGATGCGCCGATCTTCTCCAGATAGCCCCGCGTCTTCTCCGGGGTCTCCGGATCATTTATAGCGATGCTGTCCAGCCCGATGATGGCATTCATCGGCGTGCGGATCTCGTGGCTCATATTGGAGAGAAATGCGGTCTTCGCTTTGTTCGCCTGCTCTGCATTCTTAAGAGCCTCGCTGAGCGCCTCGTTGAGGGCCTGGCGGTCCTCAAGCTCCTGCCGCTTCACCCGGATCTCTGTCAGGGAGCTCTCCTTCTCTATGGCCAGGGCGGCATTCTTCCGGAGCTGGAAGAAGATGAATAGGAACATAAGCAGCATGACCAGAAGCGTCAGGGCGGACTGAATAAAGCTTCCCCGCAGAATCTTATCCGTGACGGAGCTGATGTTCTCACTGATCACACTCTCACGAATCAGATACGTCAGAAGCCAGTCCGTTCCCTCCACCGGAACGTAGGACAGCGTCTCCAGGATCCCGTCGTAGGTGAAGGAGACTACGCCCTTGCGTCCATTTGCAAAATCGTCAGCGATCGACTCGGCAGTGGCATTTCCCTCGAACTGCGCATGCCGAAGTGCTTCCAAAAGGTTGTCCTCCACGGCCAGCCCGCCGAGGATCGTGTCGCTCAGGGCAATGCCGTCTTTGGTGTACAGATTGCAGAAGGTAGCAGTGGACTGATTGGACATGGAGACGCCGGCCAGCATGTTGTCCATATTGATCTCCATGAAGCAGGCCGTCAATGTCTCCCCGTTAAAAGAGAGGGGTTTGATCGGGACGGCAATAATCACTTTCTTCTCCCGGCTCTCGGGATCCTTGACGTGGATCTCTGCCTCGCGCAGGCTGCCTGGATCAAAGGGATATGCGTCCAGGTCGTCCTTAATGCCTGTTGACGTGTAGATCAGTCCACTCTCTCCCACGAATGCAAACTTCTCCAGCTTGAAGAGGTGCTTCATCCTGGCCTGATAGGCCTGCAGATGCTCGGCATCACTGAGGTCCTCCTTCGTCATCAGGCTGATCGCCACCTGGATCACCTCGACGTTGTCGTGGAGGTTGTCTGCCACCACCTGCTCCCGTCTTCCCGCCAGTTCATCGAGATACAGGAGGCTGACGGAGCGGACCGCCTCCTCTGCGGAGCGGCTGGCCTGCCGGCCCATCCATATCGTCCCGAATACCAGAATAAAAATGATCGCCAGGATTCCGCACAAAGTCACCGCCATGGTGAATTTTCTGTTCTGGTTTCCTCTTTGTTTCTTATTCATCCCATCATCCTATAGCCGTTAACGAATTGATCTGCTGCACAGAAGCTTTCGCTTTTCCCTATATGCTGTTCCTCTAAGTAATCGCCTTCGGCAATTACTTATAGTCGTTAACGAAATTATCTGCTGCGCAGAACCTTTCGTTTTCCCTATATGCAGTTAATCTAAGCAATTGCCTTCGGCAA
>CADCQE010000158.1 GCA_902803505.1 uncultured Lachnospiraceae bacterium
CGGCGCACCGATGCCGTAAATACAGGACACAGACGCGATGATCACGACGTCTCTGCGCTCGCTGAGCGACGATAAGGCGGAGAGCCGAAGCTTGTCGATTTCGTCATTGATATCCGAATCTTTTTCGATATACGTGTCAGATGACGGAACGTATGCTTCTGGTTGATAGTAATCGTAATACGAAACAAAATACTCTACCGCATTATTCGGGAAAAACTCCTTGAATTCCGAATAGAGCTGTGCGGCCAGTGTCTTGTTATGCGCGATGATCAGGGTTGGTTTGTTGAGCTGCGCAATGACATTCGCCATCGTGAACGTCTTGCCTGATCCTGTAACTCCTAACAGTGTCTGGGCCTGATTTCCCTCTAGAAATCCCTGCACCAGCGCCTCAATCGCCTGCGGCTGGTCGCCCGTCGGCTGATATTCCGACACCAAATCAAAATGATCCATAATGCACCCTTCTCCTGAAGCAAGTTCACTCCTGCCTGCCGAAGCTCCAAGCAGGCCAAGCACACACGGCTTGGGCGGAATCTCTTGTCACATTCGAACACAGGGCTGGCTTTAGCATTATTATAGTCGCTAATGATATTCTATGCCATAGCGAGTCAAAGGGACGGTTCTTTTTGCGAGAAAAGAACCGTCCCCTTGAATAACGAAATGCTTAGCTCAGACATCCAGATGTCTCTTCACAGTGATCCAGGCACCAAAAAGCCCGATGCCAAGTCCCAAGACCAGCCCGATAGGTACGAGAACTGCAAACACACTTGCGGGGCTCAGCAGAACGTCCCCCATCTCGCCCAGAAAGCCGAAGCGCATCAAAAGCGCTCTCACCAGCCCGCTATATGCCAAAAAGAGGAGAAGCAGCGGAAGCACCGTTCCGATCAGGCCGAGAATCAGGCCTTCCACAACGAACGGAGCCCTCACAAAGGCATCTGTCGATCCGATCAGCTTCATAATCGCAATCTCATCGCTCCTGGTCTGAATGCCGAGATTGATCGCATTGGCGATCAGGATCACTGAGACAACCAGCAGAATCACGATGATGGCAACCGAGATATACGTGAACACTTGGTTAAAGCTGGCGAGATTCCTGACCGCAGCAGAGCTCTGGTTAATCTGCCTCACATCCGGGATCCTGCTGATCTGGTCCACGACTCCCTGCTGGCGCTCGATGCGGTCCACCAGAACCGTATAGCTCGCAGAATTCGCAAGCGGATTATCCTTGAAGCCCTCCGCCAGTTCCGGATTCGATGCAAAATGCTCTGCCTTGTAGTTCTCCCACGCCTCATCGGCGGAGGTAAAGGTCACCTCGGTGACATGATCAATGGCGCGGATCTCATCGCCGATCTGCTGCATGCGCTCATCCGAAGTTCCCTCAATAAAAAAGACCGTCACGCCGACCTTCTCCTCCAGATCCCTCCTGACGGAATCCACATTCATTATGACCGAGAACAGGGCTCCGAAGATGAAGATACAGGCTGTCATAGTGGCGATGGATGCGATGGAGAACAACTTGTTTCTCCCGATATTCTTAAATCCCTGCCGGATCTGGTAGAAAAACGAACTAGGCCTCAATATAACCACCTTCCTCTACGTCGCGCGCAATTGTGCCGTTTCTCATCATAATGACGCGCTTCTGAAACTGATTGACGAGCTCCTTGTTATGTGTGACCACAAGGACGGTCGTGCCGGAATGATTGATCTGCTCAATGAGCTTCATGATCTCAAATGCATTTCTCGGATCCAGGTTCCCCGTGGGCTCATCGGCCAGAAGAATCTGCGGGCTGTTCACTATGGCCCTGGCAATCGCCACTCTCTGCTGTTCGCCTCCGGAGAGCTGCCTGGGCAGGGAGCGGTATTTCTCGGACAGGCCCACTTCGTGGAGCACCTGGGGAACCCGCTTCTTGATGAGACGCCCGGGGGCTTCTACTGCATGCATCGCAAAGGCGACATTTTCATAGACCGTCATCTCCTCAAGGAGACGGAAATCCTGGAATACAGTGCCGATGCTCCTGCGATATTTCGGAATCTGTCCGTGCCTCATGGTGTTGAGAACCCGTCCGTTCACGGTAATAATGCCGCTTGTGGGTTCGAGCTCCTTGAGAAGAAGACGGATCATGGTAGACTTTCCCGACCCGCTGTCGCCTACGACGAACACAAACTCTCCTTTATCGACGTGAAGGGACAGTTCATCAACAGCGGCCAGGCCTTTCTCATATTGTTTGCTGACGTGGTCCAGGTCAATCATAAAGCTCCAAGCCTTTCTATAGTCATGAAGGAAATCCTCTGCCATGCAGATCATTTCCTTTTCCCGCTATGCCGTTCATCAGAGCAGTTCCTTAAGCGGCAGATCGGGGTTGCGGGAGATAAAGGATCAGTAGTCAAGCGTCTCCATATACTTCATGTACTTGACAACCATCAGGGCGATCTTGAAGGTAATGGCATCGTCGAATACCCGCAGGTCCAGTCCTGTGCTCTTCTGGAGCTTATCAAGACGGTACACCAGTGTGTTGCGATGAATGTAAAGCTGCCGGGAGGTCTCTGAGACGTTCAGCGAATTCTCAAAGAACTTGTTGATCGTAGCGAGTGTCTCCTCATCAAAATCATCCGGGGACTTGTCCGTAAAGATCTCTTTTATGAACATCTTGCAGAGGGGGATCGGCAGCTGGTAGATCAGCCTTCCGATGCCGAGCTGGCTGAAGGCAATGATCTCCATCTCCTCGAAGAAGATCTTGCCGACGTCGAGAGCCATCCTCGCCTCCTTGTAGGAACGGGAGACCTCTTTGATCTCATTTACCACATTGCCGTATGCGACATGAATGCCCCCTCTGTCACCGTGCTCCAGCGCACCCACGATGGTCTGGGCGATCCGGCCCATCTCCTCTGAAGAGCCATCCTGGCTCAGCTCCTTAATGATAATGATGCTCTTTTCATCGACAGCGGTGATGAAGTCGTTCTTTGACTTGGAGAACAGTCCCTTCACTGTCTCGAGAGTGCTGTAGTCCTTGCTCTGCTCGCACTCGAGGATATAGACCACGCGCCGGGCATCCGTGTCGATATGCAGGCGCTTCGCGCGGTTGTAGACATCTACGAGGAGCAGATTGTCCAGAAGGAGGTTCTTAATGAAGTTGTCTTTGTCAAAATGCTCTTTATACGCCACAAGGAGATTCTGGAGCTGGAACGCAGCCATCTTGCCGACAGTCACAGTGTCGCCCTCGCCGTAAGCGATGACGATATACTCCAGCTGATAGTCGTCAAATACTTTAAAGAAATGCATGTCACGAATCTCTTGGGAATCCGCCTGGGAATCCGCAAAGCTGATGACATCGCTCCTGTTGATAATGATATCATCCTTTGTAGAGGCAAGCGCCTTTCCCTCGAGAGTTACTACTGTGAGTTCACACTTTGTGATCGTTTTGATCCCGTTAATCGTATCCTGCAGCACCAGATTCGACAGCATCACTCATCCTCCGAAGAACATATCTCTAAGAAAAAAATCCTGTTTTTGTAAAAAATACCATAAAAGATGGCTATATCATACTACAATATAGCCAAAATGGAAACCCCAAATTATTCAGATTTCATATTTGCGTAATATTGACGTAATATTTTGTCAAACTTCAAACATCAGGTCCGCATAAGAGGGAATCGGCCAGAGCTCCTTGTCCACGATCATCTCTGCTGCGTCAATCGGCGCGCGGAGGGCGGCCATAGCCGGAACGACCTTGTCGCGGAAGAGAATCGCCTGCTGACGACCTGCCGGATGCTGCTCTGCAGATGCCGTCACCTCCTCCAGATGCTTTTTCGCCTCTGATGCCTCGCTCAGGAGGTCAGAGAGTTCCCTGAGAAGCTCTTCCTGGACCCCGGCCTGAACGCCTGCCGCCTTCACTGAATTCACGCAGTCGGCAATGAGGCGGACTCCCCGGATCATCGCGGGGATGAGCTGTTTGCTCGTAAGCTCCAGCATCGTCCGCGCCTCGATGTTCATATCCTTGGCATAGGTCTCGTATTTGACCTCCATCCGGCTCAGAAGCTCTTTTCTCGAAAAGACTCCGAATTTCTCGAAGAGCTTCACTGCTTTCTCTGTACCCAGGGTCTCAATGGCGTCCACCATGGAGGGGAGGTTCGGGAGTCCGCGGCGCCTGGCCTCTGTGATCCAGCTCTCTGAATAGCCGTTCCCGTTGAACACGATGCGGATGTGATCCGTGGCATAGCGCTTGATGAGCCTGTGTACCGTCTCCTGAAAATGCTCTTTGCCGGCGGCCTCCAGCTCCTCCGATGCCTCGCGAAAAGCTTCCGCGACAATCGTATTCAGCACTACGTTCGGAGTGGCAATGGAGTCGCGGGAGCCCACCATGCGGAACTCGAACTTATTCCCCGTGAAAGCAAAGGGAGAGGTGCGGTTCCGGTCTGTCCCATCCTTGCTGATGTCGCTGAGTGTTGACACACCTGTCAGAAGCTTGCCGCCCTCCTTCGTCTTGTCCGCCTTTCCGGTGTGGATGAGCTGTTCGAGGACATCCTCGAGCTGTTCCCCCAAAAAGACGGAAATGATCGCCGGAGGAGCTTCACTTCCGCCCAGGCGGAGGTCATTTCCCACATCTGCCGCAGACTCCCTGAGAAGATCCGCGTGAATGTCCACTGCCTTCAGGATGCTGGTCAGGATCAGCAGAAACTGGATGTTGTCGTGAGGTGTCTTGCCCGGATCAAGCAGATTAATTCCGTCGTCGGTCATCAGCGACCAGTTGTCATGCTTTCCGGATCCGTTCACTCCTGCAAAGGGCTTCTCATGGAGCAGGCAGCGAAGGCCGTGCCTGCTGGCGACGCGCTTCAGCGTCTGCATAATGACCTGGTTGTGGTCCACGGCCACGTTGACCTTCTCAAATACCGGAGCCAGCTCGTGCTGGGCTGGTGCCGCCTCATTGTGCTGTGTCTTCGCCGGCACCCCCAGCTTCCAGAGCTCCTCGTTCACTTCCTTCATATAGGACGCAATTCTCGGGCGCAGGGTGCCGAAATAGTGATCGTCGAGCTCCTGCCCCTTAGGCGGCATGGCGCCGAAGAGCGTGCGTCCGGTAAAGATCAGGTCCATACGCTTCAGATACTTCTCTCTGTCAATGATGAAATATTCCTGCTCCGCGCCCACAAAAGGAATGACATGGCGGGAGCTGGTATTCCCGAACAGCCTGAGGAGCCTCGTCGCCTCCCGGTCAATGGCCTCCATAGAGCGAAGGAGCGGCGTCTTCTGGTCCAGTGCCTCCCCTGTATAAGAACAGAAGGCAGTTGGAATGCATAAGGTCGCACCCCCTTCGTCGTGCCGGATAAAGGCCGGAGAAGTGCAGTCCCAGATCGTATATCCGCGGGCTTCAAAGGTGGCCCTGAGTCCCCCGGAGGGAAAGGAGGATGCATCTGGCTCGCCCTTGATCAGCTCCCTTCCGGAGAGGGTCATGAGCACCCGCCCGTCCGTAAGGGGCGTCGACAAGAAGGAGTCGTGCTTCTCAGCCGTCACTCCGGTGAGGGGCTGGAACCAATGGGTAAAATGGGTCGCCCCGCGCTCCATCGCCCACTCCTTCATCTCATTTGCAATGATATCCGCAGTCTCAAGCGTGAGCTCCTCTCCCTCTTCGATGGCGCGGCGAAGCTCCAGATACGTTTTCTTGGGGAGGCGCTGCAGCATGACCCTGTCATTGAACACATTCTCTCCAAAGTATTCCTGCAGCATACAGGAGCTCTGTTGTATCCGCTTATCCATTTCCTTCCATCCTCCTATCCCTTATATCGCAATTCGCACTGCCCGGCCGATGGGCAGTCAGCGGAATTCCTTCAGCGGTTCAATTCTCCCCAATGAAAGCTCTCTCCGGTTCCAGCAGAAGGCGGAATGCCTGCTTTCGGTTCTCAATCCGCACGCGCTTCCAGGAGCCTCCGTACTCCCCGTCCATCGTCCAGGGAATTTCATGAACGGCTTCCAGCTCCACCCAGCTGGTCTTGAAGGAATCGATCAGATCGGTGTCGCGGTTCTGCATGAGCAGACAGCCTATGATCTCCTGCAGCTCCAGAATGTTCTTCGGGTTCCGGATCAGTGTCACTTCAAAGAGTCCGTCATCGAGCCGGACGTCTGTACCCGTGATATTCTTGATGCCGCCCACCGAAATGGAATTCGTGACCATTCCGAAGATGTACTCCTCCCGCATCGAATAATTCTCTGCATTGACCTGAATCTCATAGGCCTTCAGATCGGCGAGGCGCTTCGTAGCCTCCAGCAGGTAAGCCGCGTGTCCGAACATATTCTTCAGGTCCTGGTTCGTCTCATAAGCCACTTCCGTAAAGGCCCCAAAGGCCGCGATATAGATAAAGACATGTTCGATATTAAAAATGCCCACATCGATGCCGCGGGGCTCGCCGTCAATGATATCTCCTACTGCCTCTATGATATTATTGGAGAGGCTCAGGCTGCTCGCAAAATCATTCGTGGATCCCACGGGGATGTAGCCCACCGGAATGTCCTTCCTGCCTCTCATAAGACCGGTCACAATCTCGTCCAGAGTGCCGTCACCGCCGGCAGGCACAATCATGGCGTAGTCGTCCCTAAGGCCTGCGATCTTGTTCACTGCGTCGCCCGGGCCCTGTGTCGGATAGACCTCCACTGCCAGACCGGCTTTCGTAAATAAATCGATCACAGAGGAAAGGGCACTCAGGAACTGGCCTTTTCCCGCCCTCGGATTATAAATCAGAAGAATACGCTGACTCATCTTTTGTTTCCTCACCCCGATCCATGCCGGCATAAGCGGCAGGATCTGCACATTCTATAGCCGTTAACGAAATTATCTGCTGCACAGAAGCTTTCGCTTTTTCCTATATGCAGTTTCCAAATGGATGCCTTCTTTTCCGAACACTATAGCATATCCTCCTAACGAGAACAAGCGAAAGCATTTTTCAAAAATTCTTCAAAACCGATTCACAAATCGAACATATTTTTTTTCAAAAATAGGAACTGTTCAGAGAAACAAATCCAAAAAAATAAAGCGACGGATCTTTGACAAATGAACAAAGAAGAACACAAATACATGGAGGAAGAATCATGAAAAAAATGAACAAATGGAAAGTCTTTGGTCTCTGCGCAGCAATGACAGGTACAATCTCCCTTGTCGGAGCGGGTGTGGTTGCAGCAACGGATACAGTTCAGAACCCCCCGGCAGTCAAGACGGTCCTCGGAAGTACGAATGCAGTTCCCGAAGAAGAGCTGTCCATTAAGGATATCGTCGCAAATGCCATGCCTGCAATGGTCTCCATCACCTGCACTACCGTGGAGGAAGTGCAGAATTACCTGGGCGGCGGCAGTGATCTCTTTGATGAATTCTTCGGCGATTTCTTCGGTTACGGTTTCGGAAACAGCTACGGCTACGGCAATGGACAGCCGCAGCAGCGTAAGCAGGTGATCGCCGGATCGGGCATCATCGTAGGCGAGACCGATGACGACCTGCTGATCGCTTCGAACCACCACCTCGTGGACGACGCAAGCGAGGTGACCGTCAGCTTCATCGATGAGTCAGTGGCTACTGCCGAGGTCGTCGGAGCAGATCAGGACAATGACCTAGCCCTCATCAAAGTCCCGAAGAAGGACATCTCCGCTGACACGCTCAGCAAGATCTGTGTGATCCCCATCGGCAAATCCGCTGACGCCGCCATCGGTGAGCAAATCGTTGTGATCGGAAATGCGCTCGGCTACGGCCAGTCCGCTTCCACCGGCATCATCAGTGCATTCAACCGCACAATTCACACGCTCAATGATAGAACGTACCAGGTTGAAGAGATGACCGGTCTCATCCAGACAGACGCAGCCATCAACCTCGGCAACTCCGGCGGCGCAATGCTCAACATGAAGGGTGAGCTCATCGGCATCAACTGCGCGATGGCAAATGCCGCTTATGCAGAATCCATCGGCTACGCGATTCCGATTGATACAGCAGAACCTATCCTCTCTGACATCGCCAACGGCAGACATGTGGAAGAGAGTGAAAACGGAAGCAATCCCGAACAGAGCAGCATTGAGCACGGAGACGGCAATGCCCTCCTCGGCGTTACTGTCGTGACGGTCACGGAAGAAGCTTCTCAGGAATACAACATGCCGATCGGTGCATACGTCAGATCTGTAGAACCGGGCTCTGTAGCAGAAGCAGCCGGAATCCGCGAAGGCGACATCATCACGGCACTGGACGGCGTGAAGGTCAATAATAACATGGATCTTGTCAATCTTGTCTCCCAGCACTACGAAGGAGACACTGTTGAGCTCACTGTTGAATGCTATTCGCAGGACTTCGGCGGCAACGGAAATTACGTCACAAGGACGGTGAAGGCCACATTCGGAAAAGCAGCATCTGACGAAGCAGCATAATCGAAGGCGAGCATCAGGATACAACAGATACACAATAAAAGAAGCGGCATCCCCACAAGGGGTGCCGCTTTCATTCTGCTGTTTTCTCCTCCTCAATGGGCAATTGCTTCAGCAAAATGCTCCTTCCTGGTTATTATTCACGACCCCTTCCTGAGGAGAAGATTCCGCCTCCGCAGGCGCTTGTTTCCCGGCGAATTCATGAATCGCATCCAGAAAGGGCTGCCCGAAGCGATTGGAATTGATCTCTCCCACTCCATAGACGGAGCGCAGCTCCGGCATCGTAAAGGGCAGCTGCACGCACATCTGGGCGAGGGCATGATTGGTAAAGACGGCGTAGGCCGGAATCTGTTCCTTCGCTGCAATCTCACGCCTGACTCCTCTCAGGATCTCATAGAGCTCCTTCTCCGAGGCATTCAGCTCCTCCAGGTATTCCTTGCTTTTGCGGGTTCTTCTTCGAAAAGCATTCTTCAGATTGAGACGCTCTCTGAGCACCTCCTCCACGGCAGGCCACTCCTCCGTCACGCTCGCCTCATACATGGCGGGCATCTCATCGAGAACGATGACCTGGACAAACTCGCAAAAATCATCAAATCTCATGCAGATCGCACTCCCTTCTTCTGTTCTTATCATTGTACTTGTCGGGTTCCTCTCAGCAAAAAAAGGACGGTTCCCCGTCCCATCTTCTGTGAGCTGTGCGGCCCGGCCCTCAAAAAAACAGAGCCTTTCGCAAGGATCTGCTCATAAGTCTATCGGCCGCCGGAAGGAATGTCAACGAAAGAGTTTTCCGATAATAGCAATCTCTATCTCTCCTTATCCGTCTGCGCCGGTTCTTCTTCATTCCAGATTTCCTTTGCAAGGCGGAATACCGCCCAGCCCTTCGGCCAGCCTGCATACATGGTGGCGTGGGTAATGATGGCAGCGATCTCTTCCTTCGTTACGCCATGGGCTTTGGCATTTTGCAGATGATAGGACAGGGAAGAGTCCGTAATGCCGGAAGCCATCAGAGACACGACTGTGACGATGCACTTCGTCTTTACATCGATCGCTTCCTCATTCCATACCTCACCGAAGAGCATATCATCGTTGAGATGTGCGAACATCGGTGCGAATTCTCCCAGTTGGGTTCTTCCTGCAGTCTGTACAATCTTTTCAGCCATTTGCTTTCCCTCACTTTCCGATCTTCTGATCACCCGTGGACCAGACGTGCTTTTCTTTCGCGGCGGCAGGTTTGTTCTGCGCCATAACACCGGCCAACGGATGCGGCACGTAAGGCTCTTCCAGATACAGGATCTCTTCCGGTGTCAGTGTAAGATCCACTGCCTTTGCCGCGCCTTCGATATGATGAAGCTTTGTCGCGCCGACAACAGGAGACGTTACCTTCGTCAGCAGCCAGGCAAGAGACACTTCTGTCATGGTCACGCCGTGCTTTTCTGCCAATTCTGCAACTCGTCCAATAATCACATTATCCTGTTCGGCTGTCGCGTCATACTTGAACTTCGCATAGGCATCTTCTTCGGCACGCTTTGTTCCGCCTTCTCCGGGAAGCCTGGAAAGCCTGCCGGATGCGAGGGCGCTGTAAGGTGTCAGCGCAATGTTTTCCTCATGGCAGTACGGAACCATTTCCCGCTCCTCTTCACGGAAGATCAGGTTGTAGTGTCCCTGGATCGAAACAAACTTCGCGAAGCCTTCCTTCTCTGCCAGGGCGTTAGCTTTGGC
>CADCQE010000159.1 GCA_902803505.1 uncultured Lachnospiraceae bacterium
AGGCCTTGTCTAGACCCAAGCCGGCAACAGTGCTATACTAAAAACCATGAACAACATCGGACCGCGGGCCGTCGTCAGTGAGATTCCTTACTATACCGCCTTTGGCATCTATCTCACTGTCGCCGTGCTGAACTCATCTCTGTACAGTCCCTATATGCCGACGGAGAATCTCATGAACGCGATTCTCCTTCTTTGTACTGCCCTGCTCACAGTGCGGGAGCTGCTCTATGAGACCTACGGCATCCGGACCTTTCTCCTTCTTTTTGCCGCGCTCTTCATCGCCGCAAACGCCCTGATTGCAGGGACCTTCTACCTGGCGTTCCCCTTTTTGCTGATCTATGCGGGGAGGCACATTCAGCTGCGCCGCTTCTTCCTGTTTGCCGCCGTCCTGACTCTGCTCCTCTTCCTCTTCATCGTGGGCTCCGCTTATGCCGGCATCATAGAGAACTACAAACGGGTGGAGGTTGAGCGAGGGAACAACCGGGAATATCTCGGCTTCCTCTATGCCCTCTACCCCGGCACGCTCCTCTTCAATGCGGCCGCCCTTCTGGCTGCCGCGAGAAAGAGGAGAATGCACCTGCTCACTGCAGGGCTGCTTCTTCTGGCGGCATTTTTCGTCTATAAGAAGACGGATGGAAGGCTCGCCCTGATCCAGACGGGCATCCTTCTGCTCGTCCTAATTGTCTGGAAGGGACTTCCGCGCCTCCTCGGGGTGCTCCGTCCCCTCTTCTTCCTCACCGTATGGGCCTTCCCCGTCTGCGCGGCGGCGAGCATTTTCCTGATCTGGAATTACAACGACTCCGTGCGCTGGATGTACCGCCTCGACCTCAAATTCACCCACAGGCTCCAATATGCCCGGCAGTCTCTGGACCGCTTCGGCGTCCATCTCTTCGGGACAAAGGTGCACTGGGTGGGCTACGGCCTGAAATCCAACGGGCTCAGGGACACGGGCGATTACCTCTATGTGGATAATATGTATTTCAATTTCCTGCAGCGCTTCGGATGGATTGCCTTCCTCATCGCCCTTGCGCTCGTCACTTACGGGGCCTGGAGGCTCTACTGCGGGAAGCAGTATTTTCTTCTGGTCATTTTCACGCTGCTTGCAGTCCACGGGCTGCTGGACAACCTGATTCTGCTGCTTAGCTACAACACATTCTGGATCGCCGCCGCCTGGGCTGCTGCGGCCGGTCCTCCCCTGGAGGTGGATTATGACTGATTACAAAAAACGCGAGATCGCCCTCCGCGACCTGCTCTACCGCGTCCTGAGAAAATGGCGGGGCATCCTGCTCTTCGCACTCCTTACCGCGGTTCTGGCCGCTGTCTGGAAAGCGAGGCCCGGCAAGGCCTCCGACGAAGTGTCGGAAGCGGCAATGGCCTCCTATGAGGCCTCCCTCAGAGCCTATGAGACAGACAAGGAGAGCTACCAGGCACTGATCGACCGCACCACTGCCCTGCTCACGGAGAAGCGGGCCTACATCGCGTCCTCCTGGCTCATGCAGCTCGACCCGGCGCATGTGGGGAAAGCCACCGCCTCCGTGATCATAAGTGCCGGAGAGGGCGGGAGCGCGAGCGCGGAGCAGCTGGTGGACACCTATGCCGCATTTTGTACGGAGGGAGCCGACTGGACACAGACCGCCGACGCCATGGGCACGGAGCCGGCCTTCGTCAGCGAGCTCATTTCCACGAATCCATCGGTCAGCACCACAGCTGCCTACGCAGGCGTAGGGGACGCGCCCGCTTACAGCGGCCAGGCTGCGCGGGGGACACTGACGGTCTCCGTCGTCCACCCGGATCAGGACACCGCAGAGAGCATTCTCAATGAATTGCTCAGGCAGCTTAAGGAAGAGCACGAACGGCTCACCGGAGTTGTCGGGAATCACAAGTTCACGGTCGCCGGGCAGAGCAGCGGCTACTACACAGACGCCGCCATAGGGAGCCGGAGCGAAAACCTGCTTCAGGAGCTCTACATGCTCTCCACGAACGAAGAGCGCCTGGAGTCCCAGCTCGCCAAGCTTAAGAAGCCGGCCCGGCCCGCTGTCTCTGCAGGCTTCCCGATCAAGGCGCTGATCCGCTGGGCCGTCATCGGCTTCGTCGGCGGGCTGCTGCTTGCTGTCCTCTTTCTGATGGTGCTGCTCTCCCTCAGGGGCACTGTCCTGTCTGCCGGGGAAATGGGCGCCGTCTTCCGGATTCCGCGCCTGGCGCTGATCCCGGATGAGAAGCCGAGGACCACTGCCCTGGACAGGCTGGTCGCCAGGCTTGATTCAGAGCAAAAAAACAGCGGGGATCCCGACTCCCGCTATCTCTTCGCTGCTATTGCACTGCTTTCGCTCAATCCCAGTCCCGCCAGCATTGTCCTGACGGGGAGCATCCCGGGCGCTAAGCTCGCCGAATGTGCGGACAGGCTGAAGGCCGCCCTCCTCGCCTCCATGGACGAGGCCGTGGACACCCACCATCTCCCGGAGCTCACCCTCGCCTCCCCGCTGAGGGACAATCCTTCCAGTATCCGGCTGCTGCATGAGGCCGACGGCGTCATTCTCGTGGAAGAGATCGAGCGCTCATCCTATGTCTCAGTCTCCGAGGAGATCCATATCATCGAGACCTCGGGGACGGCGCTGCTGGGCAGCATCCTGCTGTGATATAAAACCCCTGCGGCAGAACGGCGGAATGCTTCAGCTCTCAAAGGCGCGGATCCGATAGGAAGCACCGATCCGTCCGCAGATCCGGGCGCACTCCGCTTCCTCCTCCTTGCTCAAAGTGGTCTCCACCGTTGTCAGGACAACCTTCGGCACATATTTTGTGCACTCCTCCGCGAATGAGAGCATCGCGGAATAGGATTCCGCCCCGAACTTCGGGCGCACGAGCTCCAGGTACTTTTTCTCATCCGGCGTGTTCAGGCTGATGGAGACAGTGTCGACAATTCCCTCAAAAAGCGGGGCTATGTCCTTCCCATTGACAAGAGAGCCAAGTCCGTTCGTATTGATCCGGACCGGAATTCCGAAGCTCTTCTTCGCATATGCCGCCGCCTCCAGCAGCACCGGCAGTGCCTCGGTCGGCTCCCCGAAGCCGCAGAACACAAGCTCGCCGTACTTCGTCATGTCATACTCCGCAAAAGCGGCAATCACCTCTTCCGCAGAGGGCTCATGATCGAGCCACAGCGAATCCGAGCTCCCCATGCGGTCCATCGTCTGCCGCAGGCAGAAAGTGCATGCGCAGGGACAGCGGTTCGTGAGATTAACATATAAATTGTTGTGGACTTCATAAAGAATTGTCTGCATATTCTTTCCCTCCAAGCCGTCCGGGTCACGGGTACGGCTCTCCAGACCGCTCTAATGCAGCGATCCTAACACTTCTTCAAAGCAGACGCCATCTGTCGTCGGAATCCCCATCTCAATGGACTTCAGAATACAGCGCTTCACAAAGCGGGAAGCCTTCTTGACGGAGTCATCAAAGTGCACTCCGTTCACGGCATCTGCAATAATAATCGAGGAGAACACATCCCCGGTTCCGGAGCGCTGCTCCCCGATGCGGTACTGCCGGGTCAGCTTCAGCTGCCCGTCGCTCCTGAGACACAGATTTGCAATGAACTCGCCCTGGGGGATTCCCGTGATGACAATCCGCTCCGGCCCCAGGTCTCTCAGGGCGGCGATCATGCGCCTCAGCTCCCGCATGGTCCATTTTCCGTCGTGATACTCCGTGCGCGTCAAGATACAGGCTTCGGTCAGATTCGGCGTAATGATCTGCGCGCGGTGTACCAGCAGCCGCATCTCCTCGCACATCTCCTCCGTGTAGCTGGGATAGATCCTCCCGTAATCGCCCATGACCGGGTCGACCGCTATAATGGTCCCGGAATCCGAGAACTCCTCCAGGAACTCAAGCACCAGCTCTACCTGCTCCTTTGATCCCAGGAACCCGGTGGAGATTCCCTGAAAATGGAGGCCCAGCTTCTTCCACTCCCCGGCATACTCCCGGAAGTGCTTCGTGTAGTCGTCCATAAAATAACTCGGAAAGCCGGTGTGGTTCGAAAATATGGCCGTCGGCAGCGCACAACACTGCACCCCCATTCTGGAAATGATGGGAATCGAGACGGCCAGGGAGCAGCGGCCAAAGCCCGCCATGTCATTTATGACTGCTATCTTTTTCTGTCTGTTGTGATCTGTCTTCGTCATTATTTGATAAATTGGTCAATCGCCCGATTCATTTTTAAAATGGATTCCTCGTCCTGCTCCTTCACGGCTTCCACGATGCAGTGCTCCAGATGCTCCTTCAGGAGGGCCTTGCCCGCACCGTTGATCTCAGCCCGCACGGCCGCCAGCTGGATCAGGACGTCAGAGCAGTCCTGCCCTTCCTCGATCATGCGCTTCACGGACTCCAAATGGCCGATGGATCTGGAGAGGCGGTTGATGATCTTCTTCATCTCCGCCGGGTCATGCGTATGAGAATGTCCGTGAGAGTGAGTGCCCTCATGAAAATGAGCGGATCCGTTCTCCTGACAGCGGCCTTGTTCCTGCTTTGTCATGCTTCCCCTCATTGATGTATGCCTTACAGGTCCCTGAAGACCTTCCACAGCCGTCAGCGAAATTGTCTGCGGCACAGAGCATTTCGCTGTTCTTCTGTTACGATTCATGTCTGCTCCGCGGAAGCCCGATTTGGCTGCAGACGGAAACTGCTGTTTCGTATCATAGCACACTTTAAGAATGGCAGACAACGAAAAAAACCTTAGAAAATCAACAAAAAATATGATAAAATATGAGACAAAGGATGGGTGAGCTTATGAGATGGAAAGCAGGAGACACTGTAGTACACTCCCGTGATGGAATCTGCAAGATCGTCGACATCCGGGAAATGACCATGACAGATGAGGCCAAGGAATACTATATCCTTCAGCCTGTCTATGAGCGTGGATCCAAGCTGTATATTCCTATTGACAAGGAGGCGCTGTTCCTGCGTGCTCCGGTTACGAAAGCAGAGATCCACGAGTATGTGAAGAAGCTGCCCGAGACAGACCTCAAGTGGATCGGGGATGAGAAAAAGCGCATGAGCATGATTGCGGATGTGCGGAAGACAGGCACTTCGGAGACCCTCCTCGGGCTCATTTCCCTCTTCTACCGGAAGCGGACGGAGCAGCACGAGCAAGGGAAGAAATTCCACTCCTCCGACGAACAGTTCCTGAAGGATATCGAGACCCGGGTGAACCGGGAATTCGCCTATGTGCTCGGGATTGAGCCGGGAGAGGTTCCGGCTTACATCCGTGAGACATTAAGTGCATGACGGCGCTGTCAAAGAATAAAAGTCCCGCAGTTCCCTAAAAAGCATTGCTTTTAAGGAACTGCGGGACTTTTTCGAAAGCGGAGAGGATGGGATTCGAACCCATGCGCCCTTGCGGACAAACGGTTTTCAAGACCGCCTCGTTATGACCACTTCGATACCTC
>CADCQE010000160.1 GCA_902803505.1 uncultured Lachnospiraceae bacterium
CGAGATAACTAACAACTGTTTTAGAGGTGGTCATTCATGGAAGTGAAAAGAATCAGTATTCGTGAAGCAAAGAAGCGCATTAAGAACGATCCGGAACTGAGCAAGATGCTGGTCCGCAGCGGCTGGAGGGAGATCGCCCTCGACCTGGACGGAGACGGCATGGCCGATGTGAGCTTTTCCAACACGAAGGTCGGAAGAATGATCGACACGATCGCTGTTGACTTAAGCGGCAACGGAGAGTTCAACCTGTATCTGCATGATTATGACGGAAACGGGATTCCGGATACGGTTTTCATGGTTGAGGACGGATCCGATGCGGAGGCGCTCGTGGCCTTTGGCGGAGAGGTTGAGCTGGGCTTTATCAACCTCGGTGTGAAAGTGGCGAATCTCCTCGTCGCAGAAGACTTTATGAACAGGGAGCTCGGTCTTTCCCTTGCCGACCTTGCCGCTTATCTGAAGACCTATGCGGCTGTCATGCTGGCAGGTCTTGAAGTCCGCGCGGAAGCGACGGGAATTGATAAGGTTTACTATTTCCTGAATGATGCCGGGTATTATTTCCTCGCCACCGTGGACGGAAACAAGCCGAAAGTCAGGCCCTTCGGGACGGTCCTTCTCCGCGACGGGAAGCTCTACATCCAGACGGGTAAGTCCAAGAGCGTCTCCAAACAGATCGCCGAGAACCCGTTTGTGGAGATCTGCTGCTGCCTGAACGGCGCATGGGTCCGGATCGCTGCTGAGCTTGTGGAAGACGACAGCGTCGAAGTGAAGGAAGCGATGCTTGAGAGGATGCCTTCTCTTAAGGGAATGTACAGCGCTGACGACGATAATATGCAGATGTTCTATCTCAAGGATGCAACAGCGACATTCTGCTCGTTTGCTACAGAACCTGAGGTAATCACTTTCTGAGATTCTCTTTTTGCAGCAGATGAAAGTGCGGCTTTGGGCACAACATGAGACTACTGCACCCTCCCGCAAAAAACGGCAGGGTGCAGTAACCATATAGTATCATTCCGGCATATGGAGGAAGGAACGCAGATGGTTGAAAAAAGCTTTCACATGAATGAGGTAATCTTCCGTCAGGGAGAGCAGGGCAATTCTTTTTTCAGAATTACGGAAGGGCGCGTCGGCATATTCCTCCATTATGGAGAAGCAGATGAGCTGAAGCTGGCAGAGCTTGCGGAGAATGAGATGTTTGGGGAAATGGCGGTCATCGAGTGTTATCCGCGCAGCGCTACGGCAGCGGCCCTCGCTGAGGGAACAAAGGTGACGGAATATTCCTCTGACGAGATGGTCTCCTATCTGAGAGAGCATCCGGAGCACATGCTGGTGCTGATACAGCATTTGGGGGACAGACTGAAAAGCCTGACAGCCGACTATGACGATGTCAGCGGGGTGCTCCGGGAGCTGGAGGAAGGGAAAGACCGGGAGAAGAGCGGCAGCCTCAGGGACCGGATCAGAAAACACTCCGACAGACATAATAAGAATCATCCGGAGGACAGCGGAAGTACAGCGGAATTCTTCAATAATCTGAAGGAAGCCAAACACTCGGAAGGCTACTATAAGAAAGTGGAGACCTATCCGGCCGGAACCGTGATCTGCAGGGAAGGCAAGGCGGTCCGCTGTATGTATGACCTCCATTCCGGCCGTGTGGGAGTGTATTCCGGCTACGGAACGGACCACGAGGTAAAGCTGGCGGAACTGTATCCCAACAGCTTCTTCGGAGAAGCGGGAATGCTCAGTGATGAACCCAGAAGCGCAACCGTGGTGGCTCTGGAAGACGCAATGGTCGAGATCATCTATGAGGAGGACCTCGAGGAGCTTCTCGAAAAGAATCCGGTGAAGGTTGAGATGATTATGAATCACATGTCCCACCGGCTGAGAAGTCTGACAGAGCAGTATCAGGCCGCATGCGCCCGTGTCCATGAAGCTTCCCTGAACGCGGAATAACAGGAGCGGCCCATGACTCACGAAGATATTCAGAATAGTGTGGTTCAGAATCTGTCCGACGGAGTGGTTGTCATCGGCCTCGACGGGAGAATCAGGTTCTGCAATGCGACGGCCTGCGCCATCTTAGGGACAGATGAGGAACACCTGAAGAGCATTACCTTTGCCGAAA
>CADCQE010000161.1 GCA_902803505.1 uncultured Lachnospiraceae bacterium
AACTATGTGACCTTTATGGGGGAGGCAGACGATGGTTCTGACGCTGACGGAGATTCTTAAAATACTGCTGCTCCTGCTGCTGGTCGTCTGCGCCGTGAGCGTGAACCTGACGAAGTCGCTGCTGCAGGCCGTGATCATCTTCCTGTCCTACAGCTCCATCATGTGCATCCTATGGGTGCTGATGGAGTCCCCGGACCTCGCCATCACGGAGGCGGCAGTGGGCGCGGGAATCAGCGGGACCCTGTTCCTCCTGACCCTCCGCCGCCTGCACGTGGATGAGAAGAGGACAGAGGGCGCTTCTGCCCGCGGGGAGCAGGCGGAAGGAAATGCTGCGGCAGGGCGCGGAGCAGAGCAATGTGAGCGGGAGGATCTCCAAGATTGAAGAAAGATAAGCGATTTCAAGCATGGCTCTATGGAGAGAGCGATGTGATGGACAATATCCTGGAGCTGGATGAGACTTCCGATGAGACCAGGGAACAGCAGAAGCGCGAGATCCGCCATATCCGGCGGGAGATCCGCCATTCCCGCGCAGCGAGGTCTGTCGTGAGGGCGGAGCAGAAGGGCTTCTATTATCTCTACAATGTGGTCGCGGTTGTAAGCTGTATCTTTCTCATCGGCGTGCTGCTCTTCGCTGTGTCGAATCTTCCGCGCTTCGGCGAAGAGAACCCGCGGACGACAGAGATGGTGGGGCGCTACGTGGAGCACGGCGTGGAGGAGACCGGAGCCGTCAATATCGTTGCCGGCCTGATCCTCGATTACCGCGCCTTCGACACACTCGGGGAGTCCCATGTGCTTTTTACGGCGCTGATCTGTGTCACGATCCTTCTCCGCCTGGACCGGAAGAATACGAGAAAGGGCTTTGAAGACTATTACGCCATTCGCGGTGAGCGCTTCCACGACATTTCCAAAGAAGCGATCATGAGAAATGTTGCCGCTGTCCTTGTTCCCTGCATTTTCCTTTTCGGGATCTACGTGCTTCTTAACGGCCAGAACGGTCCGGGAGGCGGGTTCTCCGGAGGCGCGGTCATAGGCGCGGGCATGATCATTTTCTCCGCGGCCTTTGGATTCGACCTGTCGGACCGGGTCTTCACAAAGCGCCTGACCGCCTGGGTGACCTTCGGGGCCCTCACCTTCTACAGCATGGCCAAGGGGTATGTGTTCTTTACCGGAGCAAATCATCTGGAGAACCACATCCCAAAGGGGACGCCGGGCGCGATCCTCAGCGGCGGCCTCATCCTCCCTCTGGATATTGCAGTGGGTCTGGTTGTGGCATTTACGATGTTCGGTTTCTACAGCCTCTTTATGAGAGGCTCAGTCGGAGAGAGGGGGGATTCCCGGTGATCGGAAACCTGCTTGTGAATTATGAAGAGGCATTTGCCATTATCCTCTTCGGCATCGGCTTTACGATGCTGCTCTTTCAGCGCAATCTCTTCAAAAAGCTGATCGGGCTCAATATCATGGACACCGGGACTTTTCTGTTTCTCGCATCCATGGGATTTATCCGCGGGCGGGAAGCCCCCATCGTGACGAACGGTGTGACGGATGCCGGCTTCTATATCAACCCGGTTCCGGCGGGGCTTGTGCTCACCGGGATCGTGGTCTCCGTGTCCGTGACGGCGATCATGCTGTCGCTGACCGTGCGGCTCTATCGGCGCTATCACACTCTGCAGCTCGATGAGATCTATGAGATGTCCCGGCATCAGATGGAGGATCGATGAGTTTCATTCAGAATTTTCCCCTGTTCACCATTGTGCTGAGCCTCTTCTCCGGGGTGCTCTGTACAATGCTCAAGGGGAAGACAGCAAGAAAGTATACCGTGTGTTATGAGTGCGTGCTGATCGCGCTTGTTTCCTGCGTGCTTTTTTATACGATTGAGACGGGGCAGTCCTTCACTTATGTGATGGGAGAGTTTCCCGCTCCCTGGGGAAATGAAATCCGGGCCGGAGTCCTGGAAGCCCTCTTCGGACTGATCTTCCTCATCGTCATGCTCTGCTCCGTCCTCGGGGGTGCGCGCTTCATCGACCTGGATCTGGATGAGAGCAAAGTCAATCTCTACTACACCCTCATCAATCTCATGACCGCTGCGATGATGGCGATCCTGTGGACCAATGACATCTTCACGGGCTATGTGTTCCTCGAGATTCTCACGCTCACAAGCTGCGGCGTGCTGATCGTCCGGGAGCTCGGCAGGACGACTCTGGCGGCCATCCGCTATATGATCATGAACCTGCTCGGCTCCGGTCTCTTTCTCCTCGGCGTCGTCCTTCTCTACGACATCACGGGGAACCTGCTGATGCTTCCGATGCAGAAGAACATCGCTGAGCTGTGCAGTACGCCCGGCAACATGACCTCTGTCGCGATGGCCCTCGGCATCCTGACCATAGGGCTTTCGATCAAGAGCGGGCTCTTTCCCTTCCACTTCTGGATGCCGGACACCTACAGCTATGCGACGCCGACCTCCGGGGCGGTGCTGTCCTCGCTGGTCTCGAAGTGCTACATCTTTCTCCTGATCAAGGTCTACTTCCGCGTCATCGGCATAGGCGTGTTTGAGCAGATGCCGCTGAAGGCGATTCTCCTGGTCTTGGGCATGGGAGGCATCGTCCTCGGCTCGGTGTCGGCACTGAAGGCGGAGCACATCAACAGAATGATTGCATTCTCCTCTGCGGCACAGATCGGCTATATCTATATGGGGATCGGCCTGGGAGGAACGGCGGGCTACACGGCGGCGCTCTTCCATATCCTCGCCCACTCCGTCACGAAATCCCTGCTCTTCCTGACGACACCCCGGCTGGCGGAGGCCTCCGGAGACAGCCTGCTCTTTAAGAATCTGCAGGGCAGCGGGCTGCGGGATCCCAGTACCGGGTTCTTCTTCGGGGCCGCGGGATTCTCCATGATCGGCATTCCCATATTTGCGGGATTTTCTTCCAAGCTGCTCTTCGCCGCGGCCGCCGTCGACAGCGGGAGGGACTGGAAGCTGATCCTGGTGATGGTGGTCCTGGCGGCCAGCTCCGTGCTGAATGCTCTGTACTTCATCCGCACGCTCATCCGCATTTTCTCAGAGAGCGCGGACAAGCGGAGGACGACAGTGAAGCACGGCGTGCTCTATAAGATCTCTATGAGCACGCTGATTGCGGTAAATCTTGCACTTGGCCTCTTCTCCTGGGTTTTTACGGACCTGATTGAAAAGGGCCTTGGAATGTTCGGGTAATATTTGAAATGAGGCAGCTATGATGTTGGTAATCTCTTTCCTCCTGCCGATCCTCGGGGGAGTGGTTCTCGGATTTCGAAAAATGGATGACAGGCAGAGGCGGCGCTTTGCGATCGCCCTCCTTCTAGTGAGCGACCTGTTTCTGGTCTTTGCGCTTATGAGCAGGTCTCCGCTTACATTGGTCCGCTTTGCCGAGCGCGTGACCCTGACCTTCTGTCTCGACAATCTGGGCCGGGTATTCGCGGTGACAGCGGCCTGCCTGTACACTGCTGTCTGCTTCTATGCCTTCGAGTATATGCAGATGGAGGAGCGGCCGGGGATCTTCTTCGCGTTCTATTTCATTTCCTTCGGCGCAATCGAGGCTCTGGCGATGTCCGACAACCTCATTACGATGTACCTCTGCTTCGAGCTTCTGACCTTGAGCACCGTGCCACTGGTACTTCATGAGCTGACGAAAGACGCCGTTGCAGCGGGGCTGAAGTACCTGTTTTATTCCATGGGCGGCGCCCTGATGGGCCTGCTCGCGGTCTTCTATGTGTATTTCTGTTCTTCGGGAGAGGCAGCCTTTACATACGGCGGTTTTCTGGATCCCGCGAAGGTGAGCGCCAATCGGGCCGCCTTCCTCATCCTGATCTTTGTGGGGATTGTCGGCTTCGGGACAAAAGCCGGAATGTATCCCATGCACGGCTGGCTGCCGACGGCCCATCCCATCGCCCCGGCTCCGGCTTCCTCACTGCTGTCCGGGATCGTGGCCAAGGCCGGCGTCATCTGTGTCATCCGGCTCATCTACTACTGCGTGGGTCCGGAGCTGATCCGCGGGACCTGGGTGCAGACCGCGTGGATGTGTCTTGCGATGCTGACAGTCTTCATGGGCTCCATGATGGCCTTCTGCGAGAAAATCATGAAGAAGCGGCTCGCTTATTCCACGATCAGCCAGATCTCTTATATTATGCTGGGGCTCTCGTTCCTCAGCGACGAGGGGCTTAGGGGCGGACTCCTCCACATGATGCAGCACGCAATGTCGAAGGGATGTCTCTTCCTTGTGGCCGGTGTCTTCATTTACAAGCTCGGAGTAAGGAATGTCGACGGCCTGAAAGCGATCGGGGCGCGCATGCCCGTGACGATGTGGTGCTTCACCATCGCCTCTCTCTCCCTCATCGGCATTCCGCCCCTGGGCGGCTTTGTGAGCAAATGGGAGATCGCCAGTGCAGCCCTTGGTGCCGGGATGGGCGTCTTCTCGGTTCTGGCGCCCGTATTCCTGATCATCTCGGCCTTGCTCACCGCGGGATACCTGCTCCCGGTGACGGTGGATGCCTTCTTCCCCAGGCGGGAGGAAGAGGAGCACGCCGGCAAGGGGAAGAAACCTCAACCCGGCCAGGCAGAGGAAGCAGTGGCCAAGAAGGATGCGGAGCCTTCCCGCTGGATGACCGTTCCGATGGCGCTCCTTTGCTGCGGGACACTTTTTGTGGGTCTCTTCGGGACTGCCGTGCTTGCGGCTCTGGGTTTCTGAACGAACGGAGGCTGGTGTATGATCCCGGCAATTACTTTACTATTTCCAATACTGATCCCGATTGTGGGAGGAGTGCTGATCCTGTTCCTGCATTTTAAAAAGGACTGTCACCGGGAAGTGTTCTCGGAGACAGTGGTCGTGCTGACTTCTGCCGCCGTGTGGCTGTGCATCCTTTTTTGCCGCAGCCACCCCATCACGATCTACAGCTTCACCTCGGGCTTCTCCATCACCTTCTCCATGGACGGGCTGGGCTGCCTCTTCGCGGGAATGATCTCTCTGATGTGGCCGCTGGTGATGCTTTATGCCTTCTCATATATGAAAGAATCCGCGAGAAAGAATTCCTTCTTCGCCTTCTATGTGATGACTTACGGCGCCGCCAACGGCATCGCCTTTGCGGCGGACATGATCACGATGTATGTCTTCTATGAGATGCTGACGCTGGTGACGATTCCACTTGTGTGCCATTACCAGAACCACGAGAGCATGTACGCGGGCCGCAAATATGCCGCCTATACCATCGGCGGTGCGGCGCTGGCCTTCTTCGCCGTGGTGCTGACGACTCTTCAGAGCGGGGGAGGAACCTTCCTGTATGGAGGGGACCTGCGCCCGGGCTTTGACCCTTCCATCATGCGGATCGCTTTCGTCTTCGGCTTCTTCGGATTCGGAGCGAAGGCGGCGCTGTTCCCCCTCTATTCCTGGCTGCCGACGGCCTCTGTCGCGCCGACTCCTGTCACAGCTCTTCTTCATGCGGTGGCTGTCGTCAATGCAGGTGTCTTTGCCGTGATGCGCATGACTTGGTATGTCTTCGGGACAGAACTGATGCGGGGCAGCCGCGAGCAGTATTTCTGCCTTATGGTGGCGGTCTTCTCCCTGCTCTTCGGGGCGGTGATGGCCCTCCGCGAGCGGCATTTTAAGAGAAGGCTCGCTTTTTCCACCATGAGCAACCTCTCTTACATGCTCCTCGGCGTCATGCTGATGACTCCGGATGGCTTTGCCGGAGGGATGGCCCACATGCTCTTTCACGGAGTAATTAAGATGAGCCTCTTCCTCTGTGCCGGCGCTTTCATGCACAAGACCGGGTGCAATTACATCTACGAGATCAACGGCGTGGGGAAGAAGATGCCGGTGACCTTTGGCTGCTACACACTGGGCGCGCTCTCCCTGACCGGGATTCCGCTCTTCTGCGGCTTTATCTCCAAATGGAAGCTGCTCGAAGCGGGCGCAGGAGAGGGGAGCGTCTTCGGACTCATCGGCGATGCCGCCCTGATCGCCTCCGCTTTCCTCTGCGCGATGTATACGCTCACAATTGCGGTGAGGGCTTTCTTTACGGCTTCGGAGAAGGATCATTATGCAAATGCTGTGCGGGATGAGGCGGACCGGATGATGCTGCTTCCGATCCTCGTCTTCACCGCGATCAATGTTGCCTTTGGCATCTGGCCCCAGGGGATCATGTCCCTGATCGGCCGGATCGCGGGGGGCGGATGATAGGAATCATTATGGGTAACCGGATCGCAATTCTTCTAGTGACAATTCCAATGGCGGGAGCTTTTGCCGCGTGCCTTGCAGGCAGGCGCAGGGAGAGAGCGGGCGAGCTTGCGGCCGCCGCTGTCTCCTGCCTGACGCTGCTCCTTGGCATCCTGCTCTTCTTCTTCGGCGAGGGGACATGTGAGATTCCTGTGCTCCTTGGAGCCGGGCTTCATTTTCAGGTGGACGGCTTCCGGCGGGTCTATGCCCTGGTGACGGCGCTGATGTGGGCGGCTACTTCCCTCTTCTCTTTGGAATATTTCCGAGAGGAGCGTGAGCATCTGCTGCGCTATGATTTCTTTCTGCTCCTGACACTGGGGGCGACGGAAGGGGTCATGCTCTCCGCAGACCTCATGACGAGCTTCATTTTCTTTGAGATTCTGTCTTTCACTTCCTTCACCTGGGTCATTCATGAACAGACGGCGGAAGCGATCCGCGCCGGTTATACCTATCTCTTCATCGCGGTGATCGGCGGCCTGGTGCTTCTGATGGGTCTGCTGCTTCTGCAAAACAGCGCGGGGACACTGCGCTTTGACGATCTGAGGGAAGCAGTGGAGAAGGCCGGATCAAGCCGCCGCGTCTTTGCGGCAGCGGTCTTAATTCTCCTCGGATTCGGCGCGAAGGCAGGGATGTTCCCTCTGCATGTGTGGCTGCCGAAGGCCCACCCGGTTGCGCCGTCACCGGGCTCGGCCCTTCTGTCCGGCATCCTGACGAAGGTCGGCATCTACGGCATCCTGATGACTTCCCTCACGGCGATGGCAGGTGTGCGCAGCTATGGGCTCCTCGTCCTCTGCCTCGGGGTGATCACGATGGTACTGGGAGCTGTCCTGGCGCTGTTCTCAGTGAATCTGAAGCGGACGCTCGCCTGTTCCTCCATGTCCCAGATCGGCTTTATCCTGACCGGGGTCGCCATGCATGTACTCCTCGGCGCTTATGGGAGCGGGGAGGGGGCGGTGACGGCGCTGCCGGGGCTGATGCTTCACATGGTCAACCATTCCGTGATCAAGCTTGCGCTCTTTATGGCCGCCGGCGTGGTGGTGATGCGGATCCACGAGCTGGATCTCAACCGGATCCGGGGCTTTGGCAGGAATAAGCACTTCCTCAAGATTTCCTTTGCACTGGGCGCCCTTGGGATCAGCGGCGTGCCGCTCTTTAACGGTTATCTCAGCAAGACGCTGCTCCACGAGGGGATTGTCGAGGGGATTCATGAGTGCCCGGGCCTTACTGTGCCGCTTCAGGTCGTGGAGTGGGTGTTCCTCATATCCGGAGGCATCACATTTGCTTATATGCTGAAGCTCTTCCTGTGCGTCTTTGTGGAGAAGAACCGGGATGCCGCGCTGCAGGCCCGCTATGACGCAGACTTGCCCTGTATGAATGTGCTGAGCACAGCCGTGATCCTTGGCTCGGCCCTGCTCTGTGCGCTTCTCGGACAGCCTTTTATCACCCTCCGGCTCGCCGCAGTCATGACGGGAGAGGAAGAGATTGTGCACTTTGCGGCATTTTCCCTGACGAACCTGAAGGGCTCCGGAATCTCTCTTGGGATCGGAGCACTGGTGTATCTGCTGTTTGTGAGGCGCGTGCTGATGAGAGATCAGCGCTACCTCGACCTGTGGCCGAAGGGGCTCGACCTGGAGAATGTGGTGTACCGGCCTGTTCTGACCAGAGTTCTCCCGGGTGTCTTCGGGCGCATAGCCCGCCTCTTTGGGGAGAACCTGCTGCTGCGCCCCCTTGCCAAAGGCCTTCTCTTCTGCGCCGCCTTCCTGGGGCGCGTGCTGGTGACAAGCATGGACGCTCTTGTCGTCTTCCTGAACCGCACCCTGTTCCGCCCGCGGAGGATCAAAGGCATCGATGAGAAGCATCCCGGCATGTGGCGCGTCCTCCGCGAGGAAGTGACCATCGGGGCGCGCCCGCTGTCCCAGAATCTCTCCTTTGCGCTGATGATGACCTGCCTGGGGATCCTGGTGGTGCTTGGGACACTTGCGGCTCTGCTGCTGAGGTGAGTGGGTCAGAGGGACGGTTCTTAAGTGCCCCGCTCACCTCTTGACTCCCCGGTTTGTTATGTTATACTAGTTAACCTTAGTAATTGGCGAAGGCAATTACTTAGATTAACTGTTACTATTCACGGCTAGAAGATATACCAATGAAATTGAAAGCCTGGTTCAAAAAACATATGCAGCTCATAAAGGACTCCGCACACACCAGAGGCGGAGTTTTTCTGATCCTGATCTTTGCCGCGCTCATGATCGCCCTGGCGGTCTTCCTCTTTCTGACAGGAACGAACACGGAAGACCCGGCGGAGTCCTCCGGCAAAAAGGTGCTGCTTCTCCTTCTTGTGCTGGAGCCCCTGCTCCTTCTGACGCTCCTGCGCATCCTCTGTGTCCGCGATGTCATCCGGGAGCCGCTGGGAGTGCCCCGCTTCCTCTTCTTCTCTTTGTTTTACGGCCTGCTCTGGCATGTCGCGGCGGAGCTGACGATCAATGAGCGCTGGTGGAAGATCTCCCCGCTGCACGTGGCCATGGATGTGGGGATCTGCGCAGCGGTCTTCGCGATCCTGCTTCTCCTCACAAATTCCATGATCTTTGCAGGAATCGCCGGAAGTGTGTTCTACTTTCTCTTCGCCGGCGTGGAGTATTTCACCATCGAGGTCCGGGGAACTCCCGTGATGTACACGGATCTGCTGGATGCCAATGCCGCCGTCTCCGTTTTGGGGAGTTACCGGCTCGTGCCCGGGAAGAAGATGCTGGCAGCGGCAGTTCTGCTGATCGTGGTCAATGTGAACCTCTTGTGGAAGAGACATTATTATGTCACGAAGCAGCGGCTCGGGAGGATCCTCATCCGCGCCGCGGGTGTGCTGCTGGCGCTTGTGCTTGTCTTTGGCATAGGCAGCTCTGCTGCATTCACGAAAGCCGTAGGGAAGATCTCCGGCGTCCGTCCCCAGCAGTCCTTTAAGAAGGTGGGCTCCCAGCTGGCCTTTATCCAATCCATCAAGAACACAAGAATTGAGGCTCCCGAAGGCTACAGCCCCGGGAGGGTCGAAGCGCTTGCAGCTGCCTACATAGAGAAAGCGGCAGCCCACAATGCGTCCCTCTCCGGCTCTGTAAGTCCCAACGTCATTGTCGTCATGGATGAGTCCTTCGCGGACCTGGACGTGACCGGGGAGCACGCCCTCGCGGATCTGGTCATGCCGAATTATCAGTCTCTTCAGGAAAATGCCGTGAAGGGGAAGACCATGGTCTCCACGACCGGCGGGGGCACCAGCAGGAGTGAGATGGAGTACAACACCGGTACTTCCATGCATCTCTTTGACCTGAACTTCTCTCCCTATTCGCTCTTCGGAGCGAGGATGAACTATTCCCTCGCCCGGAAGTATAAGGAGCAGGGATATCACACGATCGCCATCCACCCCCATGTGCGGAATAATTACAACAGGCCGACCACCTACGCCGCGATGGGATTTGACGAATACCTGTCCAGAGAGGATTTTGCGGATCCGTCTCTTGTGAGGAACTATGTCTCGGATGAATCTGCATTTGAAAAAATCACAGAGCTCATAGGAGAGACGGAGGATCCCCTGTTTCGCTTTGAGGTGACGATGCAGAATCACGGCGGCTACACGGACGAGG
>CADCQE010000162.1 GCA_902803505.1 uncultured Lachnospiraceae bacterium
ATGAGATGGAAAACAATCGAAGAACCTTTAAAAATGTGACGAAATAGTTACTATTCACGGCCAATCTGCAATCAGAACCTGTCTCATGTAACACGAAATAGGAAGTGCACGGAGGTTGCCGGTCTGTTACAATAGCGGCATGACAGATACAAAGAAGGCGGAAAAGAAAAAGCAGCGTTCGCAGAAGGAAAACGGCTGCGCGGACAAAGCGGTCTCGAGGATCTCCGTGAGAACCCTCGTGGAATTCTTGCTGCGCTCAGGAGACATTGACGCGGATTCCAGAAGAGGTCCTGATCCGGAAGCTGCACTTGCCGGAGCCAGGATGCATCGCAAGCTGCAGGCGGGCAGGGGCAGTGAGTATGAGAGCGAAGTCTTTCTGCAGATGGAGAGAGAATTCGAGGAACTGCTTGTCCGTGTGGAGGGACGAGCCGACGGCGTGATTCACTCGTCTGATGAGGCCAGCGGGGAAGAGAGAGCAGCAGTGGAAGAAATTAAGGGCATGTATCTGGACGTCACTGCCCTTAAGGATGCAATTCCGGTCCATCTCGCTCAGGCAAAATGCTATGCAGCCATGCTGGCCGACAGGGATACACTTCCGTCCGTCAGTGTCCAGATGACCTATGTGAACCTGGAGAGCGAGGAGCTGCGCCGGTTTCAGTATGAATACTCCGCAGAGGAGCTTAGGACCTGGTTTTGGGATCTTATGGGGCAATGGCATCGCTGGGCAAGATGGGAGCTTCTGCACAAACGATCCCGCGATGCATCCATGCAGGGACTGGAATTTCCCTTTCCTTATCGGGAGGGCCAGCAGAAGCTGACGGCAGCTGTCTATCATACAATCCGGGAGGGAAAGACGCTCTTTCTGATGGCGCCCACCGGGGTGGGCAAGACGATGAGCTGCGTATTTCCCGCAGTGCGCGCCGTGGGGGAGGGCTACGGGGACAAGATCTTTTATCTCACCGGGAAGAATGAGACGCTCAAGGCCGGGCGGGAAGCATTTTCCATACTTCAGGAAAATGGATTGGATTATCTGGTGGTTCAGATCACTGCGAAGGAGAAGATCTGTCCGCTCTCAGAGCCTTCCTGCAGCCCGCTTGATTGTCCTTACGCCAAGGGTCATTTCGACCGCGTGAATGAGGCGGTTTTTGAACTGCTGCATCAGAGCACAGTCCTGGACCGCGCCGCCATCCTCGCACAGGCGGAGCGCAGGAAGGTCTGCCCCTTCGAGCTGACTCTGGATGTCGCCTCCTGGTGCGATGCGGTTCTGTGCGATTACAACTATGTCTTTGACCCGGATGCCTCACTGAAGCGTTTTTTTGCAAATGGGACAAAGGGGGAGTATCTGTTCTTAATCGACGAGGCTCACAACCTTGTCGAGCGGGGGAGGCAGATGTACAGTGCCGTACTCAGGAAAGAAGACGTGCTCGCCGCCAAGAGGGCTGTTGGGACGGCATCCAAGCCCCTGAAGCGGGCACTCGAGCGGGTGAATAAGCAGCTGCTTGAGATGAAAAAAAGCGGCGAAGAACACTTCGATGGAGAAGTGCTGTCACAGAAATATAAGGCTTACTCCCCGAAGGAACTCGCACCTCTTTTGCTTTCCGTGACGGGCCTTTACGGAAAGCTCCAGGCTTTCTATGAGGACAGCGAAGAGAGTGCTTTGAAGGAGAAGCTGCTGGACTTTTATTTTGAAGTGCGAAGCTTCATAACCTGCGCAGAGCAGCTCGATGAAAACTACCGGCCTTATCTGGAGCTCTCTGAAAAGGGAGAGTGCCTGGTCACTCTCTTCTGCATCAATCCCGGGCCCTTCCTCACCAGGCAGACCGGGAAAGGGCGCTCGGCTGTCTATTTTTCAGCGACATTGCTGCCTGTCGAGTATTACAAGTCCATGCTCACTGCCGAAGAACATCCTTATGCCATCTATGCGCCTTCCCCCTTCGACATCAGCAGAAGGTTACTGCTTGTGGCCACGGACGTGAGTACCCGGTATACAGAACGGGGACCGCAGACATATCGCAGAATTGCCGAGTATATCTCTATTGTCTCACGCGCAAGGACTGGGAATTATCTGGTATTTTTTCCATCCTACTCCATGATGCGGGAAGTGTTCTCCCTGTATCGCGCGAAGTACGATTCCCCGGAAGTAAACTGGGTGATGCAGTCTGCCGGTATGAGGGAGGAGGATCGGGAGATCTTTCTGGAAGACTTCTATGAAGACCCTGAGACCTCTCTTGTCGGCTTCTGCGTGATGGGAGGGATGTTCTCTGAAGGACTGGATCTCACCGGAACCAGGCTCATCGGTGCGATCATTGTGGGTGCGGGAATCCCGCAGGTCAGCAATGAGAGGGAGATCCTCAAAAAAGCCAGCGGCTTCTCCTACGCGTATCTCTATCCCGGCATGAATAAGGTTCAACAGGCCGCAGGCCGCGTGATCCGCACGGCAACAGACAGCGGAGTCGTGCTTCTCCTCGATCACCGGCTGCTTACCCCTCAGTACAGAGCTCTTTACCCGAGGGAGTGGAACAATTACCGCAGCTGCACTCTTGAGAGCGCCCCGGCTTTGCTCGCTGAATTCTGGGAAGCGAAGTGAGCTAAGCCAGGGAGCGCTTTCTTCCCGCTGTGTTCCACGCAAGGCTTGTATTCACCCACTCATCCTGTATAATTGAAGAGAGCTGGTTTATTGTATCGATGACCTACGCACCTTGGATCTGCGACGATCCGATGAAAATACGATTGGGACGGGAGAAGCAATGGTCAAAAGAGTCTATGTAGAAAAGAAACCCGAATACGCCGTGGCAGCCAGGGAGCTCCGCCATGAGCTCCGTCATTATCTCGGGATCAGGGATGTGGAGGACGTCCGCACCTTCATTCGCTACGACACCGAGCATGTCTCTGAGGAGACTTATGAGCGCGCACTCCACACAGTTTTCTCTGAGCCCCCGGTGGATCTTATCTATCCCGAGCATCTCCCGGACGCAGAGAACAGCCATGTGTTCTCGGTGGAGTATCTCCCCGGCCAATTTGACCAGCGCGCCGATTCTGCCGAGCAGTGTATCCGCTTCCTCAATGAGAAGGAAGCGCCCACGGTCCGGAGCGCTGTCACGTACATGATTCTCGGGCTTGTCTCCGATGAGGACATGGAGCGCATCATCAGCTACTGCATCAATCCGGTGGACTCTGCGCTCACGGATGAGACGAAGCCCGAGACCTTAACGGCTTCATACCCGGAGCCGGAGGATGTCGCCATCTATCACGGGTTTACGACCATGAAAAATGGTCCGCTCATGGAGGTCTTTCACCGGCTGAATCTGGCTATGACCTTTGAGGATTTCAAATTCATCCAGCGCTACTTTGCGGAAGAGGAGCACCGGGACCCAAGCATTACCGAGATCCGTGTGCTGGATACGTACTGGTCTGACCACTGCCGCCACACGACATTTTCCACCGAACTGAAGAATGTCACTTTCGAAGACGGAGATTTCCGCGCTCCCATCGAGGCTTCTTTCCGCAGATATCTTGCGGACCGCGCTGCTTACTACGGAGAGCGCAGCGACAAATACCCATGTCTCATGGAGCTGGGGACGCTCGCCGCAAAGAAGCTGAAAATGGAAGGAAAGCTCGCGGACCAGGAGGAGACAGATGAGATCAATGCCTGCTCCATTATTGTTCCGGTGGATGTAAACGGGACAGAGGAGGAGTGGCTGATCCAGTTTAAGAACGAGACGCACAATCATCCGACAGAGATAGAGCCTTTTGGCGGTGCTGCTACCTGCCTGGGCGGTGCGATCCGTGACCCTCTCTCCGGGAGAAGCTATGTCTACCAGGCAATGCGCATAAGCGGCGCCGCGGATCCCACGAGGCCCCGTGCGGAGACGCTTCCCGGTAAGCTCCCGCAGAAGAAGCTGGTTCGGGAAGCTGCCCGCGGTTACAGCTCCTATGGGAACCAGATCGGCCTGGCCACGGGATACGTCAAAGAGATCTATCATGAGAACTACGCTGCTAAGCGTATGGAAATTGGTGCGGTCATTGCAGCAGCGCCCCGCCGTGCTGTCCGGCGCTTAAGTCCTGCAGCCGGGGATGTGGTGATCCTTCTTGGCGGCCGCACCGGAAGGGATGGAATTGGAGGAGCCACCGGCTCTTCGAAGAAGCATACCTCCAAGTCCACCTCCGTGTGCGGGGCGGAAGTACAGAAGGGAAATGCTCCCACCGAGAGGAAGCTCCAGCGCCTCTTTCGCCGCGAAGAGGTCTCACGCCTGATTAAGAAATGCAATGATTTCGGAGCCGGCGGAGTTGCGGTAGCGATCGGTGAGCTGGCCGACGGGCTTACGGTAGATCTGGATCAGGTGCCGAAAAAATACGCGGGACTTGACGGCACGGAACTTGCTATCTCAGAATCCCAGGAGCGCATGGCTGTGCTGGTTGCGCCTGAAGATGTGGAGCAGTTCCTGGCCTATGCACATTCCGAGAATCTGGAGGCCACACCGGTGGCTTCCGTGACCGAGTCTCCGCGGCTCATATTAAAATGGCGCGGCCGGGAGATCGTGAATCTCTCGCGGGCCTTCTTGAATACCAACGGCGCCCATCAGGAGACAGATGTGTGTGTGGAGATCCCCCGAAGAGATATTTCCGAGCTCAATCCTCATCCCTGGTCCTGGTATGACCGCGGTGAAGCGGACATCCGCGGGAGATGGACGCAGCTGCTTGGGGACCTGAATGTCTGCTCCCAGAAAGGGCTGGTGGAAATGTTTGACAGCTCGATTGGCGCCGGTTCCACTTTGATGCCCTACGGAGGGCGCAGCCAGATGACTGAGACGCAGGTTATGGCCGCAAAGGTTCCGGTGGCAGAGGGCGAGACCGACACGGTCACCATGATGAGCTATGGCTTTGATCCGAATCTGTCTTCCTGGAGCCCCTACCATGGCGCGGCCTGGGCTGTGACAAGCTCTCTTATGAAGATCGCAGCCTCCGGCGGAGACGTCAGGAGAATCCGTTTTACATTTCAGGAGTATTTCCGAAGAATGTCCAAGGATGCGAAGCGCTGGAGCGAGCCCCTCGCTGCACTTCTCGGCGCCTATGAAGCCCAGCTTGGATTCGGGCTTCCGGCGATCGGCGGCAAGGATTCCATGTCCGGGAGCTTCGAGAATCTTGACGTTCCGCCGACGCTGGTCTCTTTTGCTGTAGCAGCGGGGAAGGTACAGGACATTATCACTCCGGAATTCAAGAGAGCCGGCAGCAAGATTGTCTGGATCCGAATGGACAGGGATGAGAACCAGATGCCGGATTACACAAGAATCCTGCAAACCTGTGAGCGTCTCCGGGAGGATATGAGGGCGAAGCGCATCCTTTCCGCTTATGTGGTGGGGCGCTTCGGAATTGCAGAGGCGGTCAGCAAGATGGCATTCGGCAATTCCTTTGGACTTAAGATTGAGCATGACCTCAGTCCCATCGATTTCTTTTCTCCTTACTATGCAGATCTTGTCTGCGAAGTTGCAGAGGGAGAAGCAGGGAAGCTTTGCTCGTCCTACCGGATCATCGGAGAAGTTACGGATGGAGACTGCTTCGCCTATGGCAATGTCAGGATCCCCTTCGACGAGGCCCTGGCTTCCTGGACCGGGAGGCTTGAGAGTGTATTTAAGACCAGGACGGGGAACACGTCCCCGGACGAGCTGCCTTCCCCGCTCTATAAAGCAAAGGAGATCGCGGTGTGTTCACACAAGCTAGCTATGCCGCGCGTCTTTATCCCCGTATTCCCGGGGACGAATTGTGAGTATGACTCCGCCCGCGCGTTTGAAGAGGCGGGAGCCCTTGTGAGCACGCATGTATTCCGGAATCTTACAGAGCCGGATATCCGGGAGAGCGTAGAGGAATTTGCAAAGGAGATTGCCCAGGCACAGATCCTTATGTTCCCTGGCGGATTTTCAGCGGGCGATGAACCTGACGGCTCAGCGAAGTTTTTTGCCACTGCCTTCCGGAATGCCCGCATCAGGGAAGAAGTAGATAAGCTGCTTGGTGAGAGGGACGGCCTGGCACTGGGCATCTGCAATGGCTTCCAGGCACTGATCAAGCTCGGACTTGTACCGACCGGTTCCATCAGCGGGCAGAACGCCGATTCACCGACACTTACCTATAACACGATAGGAAGACATATTTCCCGCATGGTCTATACGAAAGTGGTGTCGAATAAGTCTCCGTGGCTTACAGGAGCAGTGCTCGGAGGCGTCTACGCCGCACCCGCCTCTCACGGAGAGGGGCGCTTCGTGGCGAGTGACGAGTGGATTGCCAGACTCGCCTCGAACGGCCAGATTGCAACCCGGTACTGCGATCCTGATGGACGGATCTCGATGGACGAAGAGTGGAACATCAACGGCTCCTATTGCGCAATCGAGGGGATTACATCCCCGGATGGCCGCATTTTTGGAAAAATGGCCCATGTAGAGCGGCGGGGCAGAGGTGTCGCTGTCAACATCCAAGGCGAGCAGGATATGCAGGTCTTCCGCTCCGGCGTTCGCTACTTTGACTGAAAGGTTCCTATTCACGGCCAAGCTGCAAGCAGCCTTCGCTGTGACATACGTGCGAAGCACGGATGGTCTGTGGCCTGTAGCGGGAGGGGCCGTGAATCGTAACACTGAAAGCGGGTCAGAGGGACGGTTCTTAGTGCCCCACTTTCCCTCTTGCATTCTCCCCATTTTTCATGTATGGTATAGCAAAATCGGTATGAGGATTGAAGGATGGATACCAGAGTCGCTGTGATCAGCATCATTGTGGAGGATCGGGAAGCGGCCAATAAGCTGAACGATCTCCTGCATGATTACGGGGAGTACATTATCGGAAGGATGGGGATTCCCTACCAGAAGAAGCAGGTCAATGTGATCTGCATCGCCATTGATGCTCCCGTGGATGTGATCAATGCGCTTACCGGCGCCATCGGAAGGATTCCGGAGGCCACTGCGAAAGCGGTATTTGCGAAGCGATAGCATCCGGGCACTTCCGCAGGGTGAGAGCCGGATCCTCAGCACCTGATTTGCAATTGAAAAATGCAGAATTCTCCTGACACCAAAACAGCATGTGAGCATGCTCTTGCGGTGAAAGAGTGATCACTGGAATAAGAGAGTTGGTCTTATGTCCGCAGTATCTTCTTTCAACGGGAAACTGCGGACATTTATTCTTTCTCAGAGAGGTTCTGCATAGCAGATCATTTTGTGAACAACTACATTACCATAGAGGAGGTCATTCGTTTGGGACAGCAAGAGAATTTAAATGCAGCAGCCTCCGCCAACCGGATCCACATCAGCTTTTTCGGCTGCAGAAATGCCGGAAAATCGAGTGTGGTCAATGCAGTGACCGGACAGGATCTTGCGGTTGTATCGGACGTAAAAGGAACCACAACGGATCCGGTCAGGAAGGCGATGGAGCTGCTGCCGCTCGGACCGGTTGTGCTCATTGATACACCGGGCTTTGACGATGAGGGGGCGCTTGGCGAACTCAGGGTGAAAAAAGCCAGGCAGATCCTGAACCGCACTGATATCGCAGTATTGGTTGTTGACCATACCGCAGGGCTTAAGGAAGAGGACAAACTGCTTCTGGCTCTTTTTGAAGAAAAGAAGATTCCCTCCCTTGTCGTTTTGAACAAGTCGGATCTGCCGGCTGCTCCTGAAACGGAAGAATATAAGAGCATTCAGGCCTTGAGTGCCGGGAAGAATAGGCCTGAGATCCTTCGGATCAGTGCCGGGACGGGGGAAGGAATCGATTTACTGAAGGAGACGCTTGGAAGGCTGGCTCCGAAAGAGGATCCCTCGCACACTGTGACAGCGGGTCTTCTCAAGGACGGGGATCTGGCAGTACTTGTCATCCCGATCGATAAAGCGGCTCCAAAAGGCCGGTTGATTATGCCTCAGCAGATGACGATCCGGAGCATTCTGGACTCGGGTGCGATGACGCTTGTCGTGCGGGAGAGTGAACTTCCCCAGGCCCTGTCCCGCTTGAGGGAGGAACCGGCGATCGTCATCACGGACTCCCAGGTCTTCCGCACAGTTTCGAAGCTTGTTCCGGAGCAGGTCCCGCTGACCTCTTTCTCCATCCTGATGGCGAAGTACAAAGGGTTTTTGGAGACCTCGATCAGAGGGGCTGCTGCCATAGAGAAGCTTGAGGACGGGGACAGGGTCCTGATGGCTGAGGGGTGTACCCACCACAGGCAGTGCGGTGACATCGGCACGGTCAAGATCCCGGCCTGGCTGAAGCAGAGTACAGGAAAGAAGCTGGAGATTCATACGAGCTCAGGCAGTGATTTCCCTGACGATCTGACGCCCTACAGCCTGATTATTCATTGCGGGGGCTGTATGATCACTGAGCGTGAGGTGCTCTATCGCATGAAATGCGCCGAAGACCAGCAGGTGCCATTTACCAATTACGGAATTGCAATCGCGAAAATGAATGGGATTCTGGAGAGAAGTATCCGCGTATTTCCGGAAATCCACAGCTTGATAAGTTAGGCAAAGACGGATATGAGTGTATTTGAACGAATCGATAAGCTGTCCTCTTTCCATGGTCTGTCCGTAGAAGAGTATCAGGCCCTGATTGAGGAGCGCTCCGAGGAAGCTGCTGCAGAGCTCGCTTCCAGGGCCGTCTCTGCGCGCAAGGCCATCTATGGAAATGCCGTCTACGTGAGAGGCCTCATCGAGATCAGTAATTACTGTCGGAATGACTGCTTTTACTGCGGTATCCGGAGAAGCAACCGGGCGTGTGAGCGCTATCGGCTGACACCGGAAGAGATTCTCTCCTGTGCGAAGGAGGGCTTTCGGCTCGGGTACCGGACCTTTGTGCTGCAGGGCGGGGAGGACGCATGGTTTACGGATGAGATACTCTGCCAATTAATAAGGCAGATCAAGGAGTCCTGTCCGGATGCGGCAGTCACCTTATCGATGGGGGAACGGGACAGGGAGAGTTATCAGAGGCTGTTCGATGCCGGTGCAGACCGCTACCTGCTCAGACATGAGACCGCAGTCCGCAGGCATTATGAAAAACTCCATCCCCCGGAGATGTCTTTCAGCCATCGAATGCAGTGCCTGAGAGAATTACGGGAGATCGGTTATCAGGTAGGGGCCGGTTTTATGGTCGGATCCCCCTTCCAGACATCCGCCCATCTGGCAGAGGACTTAAAATTTATCGAGGAGTTTCACCCCGACATGTGCGGGATCGGGCCCTTTGTGCCGCATCATGAAACTCCATTTGCAGGTTTTCCGGCGGGGACTGTGGAGCTGACCTGCTATCTGCTCTCCATCATCCGTCTCATCTATCCGCCGGTGCTCCTGCCTGCCACGACGGCACTTGGGACGATCGACCCGAAGGGACGGCAGAAGGGGATCCTTGCCGGAGCCAATGTGCTTATGCCGAATCTCTCGCCGCTGAGGGTGCGGAAGCAGTATGAGCTCTACGATGGAAAGATCTGTACCGGCGAAGAATCTGCTCAGTGCCGGAACTGTTTAGAAAAACAAATGGAAACAATCGGATATAGCATTGTCACAGAAAGAGGAGATATCAAGTATGGCTAAGTATGATCCAAAATCACTTAAGGCAGAGGAATTTATCAATGATGAAGAGATTCGCGCGACTCTTGCCTATGCGGAGGAGAACAAAAACAATGTAGAGCTCATCGACCGGATCCTGGAAAAAGCCCGGCCGGTCAAACAGGGGAATGGATGTGTCTGCGCAGGCCTGACCCACCGCGAGGCAGCAGTCCTTCTTGCCTGTGAGATCCCTGAGAAGATCGAGCGCATGTATGAGATCGCAGAGGAGATTAAGCTGGCATTTTACGGCAACCGCATTGTCATCTTTGCTCCGCTCTATTTGTCGAATTACTGCGTCAACGGCTGTGTTTACTGTCCGTATCATTTAAAGAATAAGCACATAGCCAGAAAGAAGCTGACACAGGAGGAAGTGCGCGCCGAGGTGACAGCACTGCAGGATATGGGGCACAAGCGCCTTGCCATCGAAGCGGGAGAAGATCCGGTCAACAATCCGATCGAATACATTATTGACTGCATCAATACAATTTACAGCGTCCATCACAAAAATGGCGATATCCGCAGAGTGAATGTCAATATTGCAGCGACAACCGTGGAGAATTACAGAAAGCTGAAGGAAGCAGGGATCGGTACGTATATACTGTTCCAGGAGACATATCACAAGGAGAGCTATGAGACGCTTCACCCTACCGGACCGAAGCACGATTATGCCTATCATACAGAAGCGATGGACCGGGCTATGGAGGGCGGCATTGACGACGTAGGGCTCGGCGTCCTGTTTGGCCTGGAGATGTACAAATATGAGTTTGCAGGACTTCTGATGCACGCTGAGCATCTGGAAGCAGTACACGGTGTCGGCCCCCATACGATCAGCGTCCCGAGAGTGAAGCGCGCAGATGACATCGATCCGGGTATGTTTGATAATGGGATCGACGATGAGACATTTATAAAGATTGCGGCCTGCATCCGCCTTGCCGTTCCTTACACCGGGATGATCATTTCCACAAGGGAATCTGCGGAGGTTCGCGCAAAGATGCTCCGCGTCGGCATCTCCCAGGTCTCCGGAGCCTCCCGCACATCTGTCGGCGGGTATACGGAAGAGGAGCGTCCTCACGACACAGAGCAGTTTGACGTATCGGATCAGCGCACTCTTGATGAGGTCGTCAGCTGGCTCATGGACAGCGGCCACATCCCCTCCTTCTGTACCGCCTGTTACCGGGCCGGCCGCACGGGAGACCGCTTCATGTCTCTTTGTAAGAGCGGCCAGATCCTGAACTGCTGTCATCCGAATGCGCTCATGACGCTTGCGGAATACCTCGAGGATTATGCCTCCCCTGAGACGAAGGAGAAAGGCTATCGCATGATCGAAAAAGAGCTGGAGAAGATTCCCAGAGAAAAAACCCGTGAGATCGCCCGTAAAAATCTCGAAGCGATTCGCAGCTCGAATAGCCGGGATTTCCGCTTCTAAACATTTCAACATCGGTTCATGAAATGCTTGACACGGGCTGGGAGCATCTAGTATAATGACGTGGCAACGGCAAAAGAAGCAGCCGTTTCCACTTGGCGAGGTAGCTCAGCTGGCTAGAGCACGCGGTTCATACCCGCGGTGTCGAGGGTTCAAGTCCCCCCCTCGCTACGGTTATGTGAAGTCCCGGAAACCCAGTAAAATCAAGGGTTCCCGGGATTTTTCATTTCTCGGGATTGGACTGAAATTTGATGACTTTTGATGACACTTACCTGTCAGAGGGCCAACAAACGTTGATTTTTCAAGGTTCGTTGGCATTTTTCAGCTTGCGATGCCTGCTCTGAATTTGATGACTTTTGATGACACTTTTGACAGGGCATTACGCTTCTCGTTTTCGACGGTGGTGTCATAGTTGTAGCAGCGCTCATTCGTCTGCTCAAGGTGGCCGAGCATATTCGCAACGGCCTTTGCCGGAAGGACGGTTCTCAGCATGGACGAGATGGTCCTTCTGATGCCGTGGATCGAAGTCTTCGAGATGCCGGCCTCTGCCGCGCGGCGGTCAGTAGCGCAGCCGATGTCATGTCCTGTGCACCGCGTCCCATTCGCTCTTACAAACACAAAGTCCGCATCGCCGGTCACGATCGGTGCTACCGCGGGCAATACCTGCCGGATCCTGTCCAGTAGCTCCCGGATCTCATCTGTCATAGGAATCAGCCGATGCTTTCCATTCTTGGGCTCGCTGATCACCAGTTCCGACGGCCTGTCCCGATAATCATACCGGTGCTCCGAGAAGTCGATGTGGATGTGTTCATCGTCGATGCAGCTCCATTTCAGCGCCGCCAGCTCCCCTACACGCATTCCGGTCAGGATCGCAAGCTCAATCGCGTAGTCCGCCATATAAGACGGATGCTTTGCCTCGTGCGCCCATACAGCGTCCTGCAGCTTTGTGAGTTCCTCAAGCGAGAGAACACGATCACTGTCTGCTTTCGGCGGGACGAAGGTGCAGGCGGCAAGCAGAAGGGCCCGGTCAATCAATTCTGCCGGATCCGTCAAGAGATATCCTGCCCTCCTGGCATACTGAAATGCCTGTCTGACATACCCGATCAAATTGCTTGCACTTCTTTCAGGAACAGAGTGAGCCCGGATGATATCGCTCAGTGCATTTTCCAGATAAACCGGTGTGATCTCATTGATCGGCTGCTTAGCCAGATCTGACCCGGCAAAGTACTTCTCAAAGTCCCTCTCGTATCTGCGAATCGTCGAGGGAGAGATTCCCTTCTTCCGATTACTTGCGTTGATGAACTTGCACTTGTATTCCTTCCACTCCTCATACAGCTCTTCAAAGGGCATATTTCCCTTTTTATCTGCTTCCTCTGATACGTCATAGAACGCAAGCAGGAACCGGTAAAGATCTGCTTTTGACTTTTTCTTGATCTGCCGCCTTCCGTTCGGCTTTGTCTCGTCCGGAATATAGGTCATATAGCGGCCGTCCGGAGTCTTGTTAATTGCATATGGATGAATCTTGTCGATTATCGTTGCCATAATGGTCTCCTCGCCGGAGCCTACAACGTCGTCAAGACGAATTATACCACGCTTCAGGTATGCTTGAATGAATGACTTTGCAGAAAAATGGCTCATATTTACCATAGGTAATCCTTTCTTCAGAGCATAAAAAAACCCCGATGCGGATGCACCGGGGTTAAAAACAACAGCAACAGATTTTTATGTGTCTTAAGTGTCTTAGTGTCTTAACATGGGATTCGCAGAGGCTTTCCCTATGTGAGTCAAGACAGATAAGACACATAGACACTTCGTTCTTCAGTTTTTATTCATTTCTTTTATTCAAAAGGTGACGGTCCCTCCAGCGGCATGAAATCCGTTTTGACCTCTGCCTTAATTCCTGCGAATCCCCTTACCTTGCGGCCATCGCGGTTCTGGATATTGTTGGACGGAGCGATATGGTATTTCTCGCAGTTCTGCTTCAGGTAGCCGGAAAAGCTGCGCATGGAAACCGGCTTTTCTGCATTTTCACGGCACCAGAGCAGATAGACGCTGTAGAAATCCGCCGCGGTTGTCCTGCAGTCCTCTCCGGCAGAGAAATATCCCTCCGATTCCATGAACAGGATGGTGTTGTTGCCAATTGCTTTCAGATCTGCGAGATTCTGCTTTGCCCTGTCGCTGATGGAAAAATGAAACCCATTTGCAATCAGGCGCTGCAGGCCCGCAAAACACCAAAGGAAGATACCCTCAATCTCCTCCGCAAGCTTTTCGGCAAAGTAAGGATCATCGACACGATTGACCGGACGCGGTTTTGTCGTAAGGATGATCTGTCTCCTGTAGAAGCCGTTTGAGTGATCGTAGAGTGCGCTGGGAGAACCATTTCCAAGACAGAGAAGACGGCAGGCCATTTCCCGCTGTACGCTCTGCGCGTGCTTTCTCTCCAGATCGATCTTTCCTTCCTGGGTTACGATCTGTTTGATATAATTTGTGGACGGAAGCGCGCTCATCCGGAGATCGTCATCCACCATCAGCAGTTTCTGCTCAAGATCCGCCCTGGCATATTCGCTGTGTTCCAGCTTGTGAAGGCTGCTTACATTCATATTATTTCCAAACAGCTTTGCGCAGACTTGCGTGACACGTGACTTCCCTTCGCCGCCTTCTCCGATCAGGAAGAGCATTACCTGCCCTTTTGTGCTCGGAATCAGGCTGTAGCCAAGGTATTCCTGCAGCGTCAGGATATCCTTTTCCTCCAGAAGTTCCTCAAGGAAGGAGGTCCAGAGAACCGGAGCGGCGGCATCAGGGTTAAAGCGGACCGGCAGGCGATAACGGCAGATCTCGGCCTCCGCTATAAAGGTTCCGTCGAATCGCAGGGTTCCGTTCCTCAGACGGATTGCGTCAGAAGCAGTCGGGAGATCCGGAATCCCGACGAAAAGTTTCAATGCATCAAGCAGATTGTCCGTTTTCCTCGACAGCCCGCTCGTGACATATTTGCTGAGTTCCAGGAAGATCAACCTGCGGATTTCCTCCTGATCAGCGGCTCCTTCAGAGGTGTAGAACTGACCATTGACACACACCATCGGGTGCAGGGAGATAAACTCTCTGCAGAACTGAATTTCATCGATCTTCCCTCCGACAAACCACGATGCGCAGTCAACTTCTCCGGTAACAGGAATCGCTTCCTGTTCCTGTGCTGCTGCGGCGAGTTGCTTTTTATTTTTGGCTTCTTTACTCATATGTGATTACCTCCGTTATTCTCCTTGAAACTTCTAAATAGGATGTTGTTTTTCTCTTCAGGGGACATGTGCCTGTAAAATGCCTCCGTAATCCGTTTCATCTCATTGATTTCGTCATGGTG
>CADCQE010000163.1 GCA_902803505.1 uncultured Lachnospiraceae bacterium
CGTTAACGAAATTATCTGCTGCGCAGAACCTTTCGTTTTCCCTATATGCAGTTAATCTAAGCAATTGCCTTCGGCAATTACTGAGGTTAACTAGTATAACGAGTCTGACTTAAGCTGTATTGTTATAAGAAAAGAGACCGGATTTACTCCGGCCCGGTCACCTTTATAACGCGGAAGTGTGATCTCCTGTCTCCGCTGTGTTATTGCTGTCCTTTTTTGTAAACATCTTCAGCGTCTCAATATCATTCGCTGTCAGGCGAATATTGCTGACATATTCCTTTCCATCCTTTGTAATTGCTTTCACCTCGAGAATCGTTCCTTCTTCAGCTGCTTTTTCGCCGAGCATTTTTAAATAAGGAATAAACTTGGGGTGCTCCTCGCGGAATATGTGGTAGCGGTCTTTCAGTTTTAAGAAATGTAATGGATTGACGGCCATTGGGTTTCCTCCTCTGTCCAAGTATATTTTTCTTATCATAACAGAACCGCCGGCAAAAATGAAGAGTGCATAAGTGGAACAGGCGGACGGTTCTTGAGTGACCCTGACCCATCCCCTTGACCCACTCTTCCCGCAGGTGCTACAATCATCGGAGCGTTTTATTCATCTCACTGTGAAAGAAGGGAAATCAGAATGACTTACAACGAAGTACTCGAAGTCGCCAAACACTGTGCAGGCAAGTACTGTAAAGCCTGTCCCATCTGCAACGGCAGGGCCTGCGGCAGCCAGATCCCCGGCCCCGGCGCAAAAGGAAGCGGGGACACAGCCATTCTCAACTACGAGGCCTGGCAGAAAATCCGCCTGAATATGGACACATTGGTCGAAAAAGCGGATCCGGATTCCTCCCTGACCCTCTTTGGGCGCCGCTTTGCGTACCCGTTTTTCGCTGGCCCGGTGGGCGCGATTAATCTGCACTACGGAGAAAAATACAATGACATCACTTACAACCAGGTTCTGGTCACAGCCTGTGCGGCGAACGGGATCGCAGCCTTTACCGGCGACGGCACGGATCCCAACGTCATGATCGCCGCCACGGCCGCAATCAAGAGCGCCGGCGGAACCGCAATTCCGACGGTGAAGCCCTGGGACAGCGCAACGGTTTCCGATAAAATGGCGATGATCCGGGACTCCGGTGCATTTGCCGCTGCGATGGATGTGGACGCAGCCGGGCTTCCTTTCTTGAAAGGACTCAATCCGCCTGCCGGCCGCAAATCCGTCAGCGAACTCGCCCAGATCATCCGGGACGCCGGACTTCCCTTTATTGTAAAAGGTATTATGACGGTGCGCGGCGCAGAGAAAGCGATCGAAGCCGGCGCCTCCGCCATTGTGGTCTCCAACCACGGCGGGCGCGTGCTGGACGGCTGTGCTGCCACGGCTTCTGTCCTCCCTGAGATCGCCGCTGCGGCAGCTGGCCGGGTGAAGATCTTTGTCGACGGCGGTATCCGCTCAGGCACGGATGTATTCAAGGCCCTGGCCCTCGGCGCGGACGCCTGTATCATAGCCAGGCCGTTCGTCCTCGCTGTCCTTGGCGGCGATGCGGAGGGCGTGAAAGCTTACATCGACAAGATCGGCGCGGAGCTGAAGGACGCGATGTTCATGTGCGGTGCCAATACCCTCGACGAGATCAGCCCGGAGATGGTCGTCAGAGCATAAGGATGCTGCAGTGTGGGTCAAGGGGATGGTTCTTATACTAGTTAATCTAAGCAATTGCCTTCGGCAATTACTAAGGTTAACTAGTATAAGAACCGTCCCCTGACCCACATCATTTCACAATTCTTGAGATAGGAGCCAACGAAGACAATGACATTACGGGATTTGTCGATCGGTCAGAATGCGATCATAGAGACGGTAGGAGGAAGCGGTGCCCTGCGCCAGCATTTTTTGGATATGGGAGTCATACCCGGCGCAGCGGTGACAATGGTAAAGCTGGCGCCGATGGGAGATCCCATGGAGCTGCAGATTCACGGTTATGAGCTGACTCTCCGCCTCTCCGACGCCGCCAAGATCGAAGTGCGGGAGCCAAATGCGGAGGAGATGGCTGCTGCCGAAGAGGAAAAAGCGGCCAGGGAACAGGCGGGCAGGGAAATGATAGCCCGGGACGCAGCCAGGCAGAAAAAACGGGAGGATCGGGAGCACCCGGGCCTCGGCGAGGAAGGCCGCTTTCACGCCAAAACGGACGGAGATCCTCTCCCCGATGACGCAATCCTGACATACGCCCTTGTGGGAAATCAGAACAGCGGCAAAACGACGCTCTTCAACCAGCTGACCGGATCGAATCAGCATGTGGGGAATTTCCCAGGCGTGACAGTGGACCGAAAGGACGGTGTGATCAAAGGATATCCCAAGACACTGATCACGGACCTGCCCGGTATTTACTCCATGTCTCCCTACAGCAGCGAGGAGATCGTGTCCCGGAATTTTGTGCTGGAGGAGAAGCCGAAGGCCATCATCAATATTGTAGACGCTACCAACATCGAGCGGAATCTCTACCTGACCATGCAGCTCCTGGAGACGGAGATCCCCATGGTGATCGCCCTCAACATGATGGATGAGATGACCGGAAACGGCGGCTACATCGACATCAACACCATGGAGCGGGAGCTCGGGGTGCCGGTGGTTCCCATATCCGCTGCCAAGAACTGGGGAGTGGATGAGCTCGTCCGGCATGCCATCCACATCGCTCATTACCAAGAGAAGCCTCTGAGACAGGATTTCTGCGATGAGACGGTCAACGGCGGAGCGGTTCACAGGGCGCTTCACGCTGTCGTCCACCTGATTCAGGACCACGCGGACCGGGCAGGAATCCCGGTGCGCTTTGCCGCTTCGAAACTGATCGAAGGAGATCACCTCGTTCAAAAAGCCCTGGATCTCGACCAGAATGAACAGGAGACCTTGGAGCACATCGTGCTGCAAATGGAAAAAGAGCGGGGTCTGGACCGCAGCGCCGCCATTGCGGATATGCGCTTTGCCTTTATCGATAAGGTCTACCGGCAGGCCGTGGTGCGGCCCAAGGAGAGCAAGGAACGGATCCGCAGCGAGAAGCTGGACAGGATTCTCACCGGAAAATGGACCGCCATCCCGGCTTTCATCCTGATCATGGGGGCCATCTTCTATCTGAGCTTCAATGTGATCGGCGCTTTCCTGCAGGATCTCCTCGCAAGCGGAATCGGAGTCCTCACCGGCGCTGTCGATGAAGCCCTGACAGCCGCCAACGTCAACGAGGCAATCCACGGATTGATCATCAACGGCATCTTCGAGGGCGTCGGCTCTGTCCTGAGCTTCCTGCCCATTATCGTCACACTGTTCTTCTTTCTCTCCATCCTGGAAGACAGCGGCTACATCGCGCGGGTGGCATTTTTCATGGACAAAATCCTTCGAAAAATCGGCCTGTCCGGGCGCAGTATCGTCCCGATGCTCATCGGCTTCGGCTGTACCGTGCCGGCGGTGATGTCCACGCGCACCCTGCCCAGTGAGCGGGACAGGAGGATGACAATCCTGCTCACGCCCTTCATGAGCTGTACCGCAAAGCTGCCGATCTACGGATTCTTTGTCAATGCCTTCTTTCCCAGATGGAGCGCGCTCGTGATGATCGGGCTGTATGTGTTCGGGATTGCTGTCGGGATCGCTGTCGCTGCCCTTTACCGGAAGACGCTGTTTAAGGGAAAGCCTGTTCCTTTCGTCATGGAGCTTCCCAATTACCGGCTGCCCGGGCCAAAGAACGTGGGAAGGCTCCTGTGGGAGAAAGCGAAGGACTTCCTGCAGAGGGCATTTTCCATCATTCTGATCGCCACGGTAGTTGTGTATGTCCTGCAGAGCTTCGACCTGCACTTCAACCTGCTGCCCAAGGGCAGCGAAGGGCAGAGCATCATGGCAGCCCTGGCAAGCCTCATCTCACCGGTCTTCGCACCGGCAGGACTCGGCGACTGGCGCCTCGTGACCTCGCTGATCTCCGGATTCATGGCGAAGGAGAGCGTAGTGTCGACGATGCAGATCCTGTTCGCCGATGGGATTACAGCAGCGCTGACGGCGGCACAGGCGGCATCCATGCTGGCTTTCTCCCTGCTTTATACGCCCTGCGTGGCGGCCATCGCTTCGGTGAAGCGGGAGCTCGGATGGAAGTGGGCGATCTTCGTGGTGTTCTTCCAGTGCGCGGTGGCCTGGCTTGCCGCCTGCCTCGTGAGACTCTTGTCTATGTGCTTCTGAAGAGTTACAATTTGCGGCCAATCTGCAATCAGGTTCTGGCTCATCATGCTTGCATGAATGAGACAGGTTCTGATTACAGATAAGGCCTGTAGCGCGAGGGGCTGTGAATCGTAACTCTGAGGATGCGGTCTTGCAGGATCTTCTTCGGAAAGGGGGTTGTGTGAAATGCAGCTGAATACAGTAGATATCATCCTGTTGGTGGTGATCCTGATTGCAGTGATCGGGGCCGGCGTCTATTGGGGCTTCCGAAAGAAGAAATGCGGCGGGTGCTGCGGGGACTGCTCGCAGTGCCGGAAAAAATGACGCAGTAGGGACGGTTCTTTTTGCGACATTTTCCAGAAAATGTCGCAAAAAGAACCGTCCCTACTGCGTCATCCTACTTCTGAAGCTTCTCCAGGAGATTCCGCCCTCTCTCATCGGCCTCATAGACCCGGATCTCACAGTTCTTTGGCTTAGGCCGCCATACGATTCCATTCCGCCTGCCCTCCATGAAGCCATACAGAGAGCGCAGGATTCCTCCGTGGCAGACCACAAGCACCGTCTGTTCCTTTCTCTTCAGAATATCGTTTAAGAACGAAGACGAACGCGCCGTCATGGAAGAAATCGGTTCCACAGTGGCAGGAGCAGGAAACAGTTCCGGAAGCGCCCAATAAAGGGTCATCGCGGGCCCCAGCTTAGAGTATTTCTTCCCCTCATATTTCCCAAAGCTCACCTCTATAATGCGCTCATCCTTATGGATCTCCTCCTCAGGCAGACCGGAGAGAATGCCTGCAGTCTCCACAGCCCGGGAAAGCGGGCTGGAATATACCGCGTCAAAGTGAAGGCCGGGGTAGCGCTGCTGCAGGAGTTCCCGCATCTCCCTTGCCTGCTGCCTGCCCACATCGTTCAGCGGCTCGTCCATGTGGCCCTGCATCAGATGCTCGTGGTTCAACCTTGTCTGGCCGTGTCTCGAAAAAAAGATCTTCATGCCGTTCTTCTCTCCTATGTGAATTTTGCTTTTCCGTATTATACCACGAAGCGGGACAGCAGTGGCGGAATCCTGCCTGCTCCCCAAAAGATGTGATATAATGGAATCATTCGTTACGATTTGCGGCCAATCTGCAATCAGGTTCTGGCTCATCATGCTTGTATGAGTGAGACAGGTTCTGATAGCACTCCCCCTCCGGGAATCTTAAAAAAGGAGCTCCAGATGATGCAGCAGCTTCGACCTGAAAAAGAATACGCAGCCGTGATCGGCGGAGTGAACATCGACATCGGCGGAAAGCCGTTCCAGCCGCTCATTCCCCGGGATTCCAATCCCGGCCGCGTGACAGCAAGCTTGGGCGGCGTCGCCAGGAACATCGCGCACAACCCCTCCTTACTGGGAATTCCCGTGCGCTTTTTGACCGCC
>CADCQE010000164.1 GCA_902803505.1 uncultured Lachnospiraceae bacterium
CTGAAGGGGATGGACCTGGAACTGGCGCACAGGAACTCACAGGCCAGCGTCCCCTTTATGATCTCTTCTCTGGGATACGGTTTTCTTTGGAATAATCCGGCTGTGGGAAGAGTGAACTTCGGGAAGAACATTACGACATGGGAAGCGGAATCTGCCAAGAAGCTGGACTACTGGATCACGGCAGGTGATACTCCGGCCGAGATAGAAGAGGCGTATGCGTCTGTCGCGGGGACGGTTCCGATGATGCCGGATTACGCGATGGGCTTCTGGCAGTGCAAGCTGCGCTACCAGACCCAGGAGGAGCTCCTGGAGGTTGCCAGGGAATACAAGAGAAGAAAGCTCCCGGTCTCTGTCATTGTGGTGGATTTCTTCCACTGGCCGCTGCAGGGAGAGTGGAAGTTCGATCCTGTCTACTGGCCGGATCCGGATGCCATGATCGCCGAGCTGAAGGAGATGGGGATCGAACTGATGGTCTCGATCTGGCCGACGGTTGACTACAGAAGCGAGAATTTCACGGAGATGAAAGAAAGAGGCCTCCTGATCCGCACGGACAGAGGGTATCCGATCTCTATGGATTTCCAGGGCAACACCCTTCACTTTGATCCGACCAATCCGGAGGCGAGGGAGTATGTCTGGGGGAAGGCGAAGCAGAATTATTACAGCAAGGGAGTGAAAATCTTCTGGCTGGATGAGGCGGAGCCGGAGTATACTTATTATGACTATGACAATTACCGCTATTTCCTCGGACCGGATGTCCAGGTGGGCAATCTCTATCCGGTCATGTACGCGAAGACCTTCTTCGACGGTATGAGGCAGGAAGGGCAGGAGAACATCATCAATCTGCTCCGTTGCGCGTGGGCAGGAAGCCAGCGCTATGGAGCCCTGGTCTGGTCCGGTGATATCATGTCCTCTTTCGAGAGCCTCAGGGACCAGTTTGCCGCAGGACTCAACATGGGGATTGCGGGAAGCCCCTGGTGGACGACGGACATCGGCGGCTTCTTCGGTGCAGATGTAAGGGATCCGAAATTTCATGAACTCCTGGTCCGCTGGTTTGAATACGGGACCTTCTGCCCGGTCATGCGGCTGCATGGATACCGCTGGCCGATCCAGCCCCAGGTCGGGACCACGGGCGGGGCAACCTGCCTGTCCGGTGCGCCAAATGAAGTGTGGAGCTATACGGAAGAGGTTTATGAGATCCTGAAGGATTACCTGTTTATGAGGGAGCGTATGAAGCCCTATCTCACCAGGCTCATGGAAGAGGCGCATGAGAAGGGAACCCCGGTCATGAGGCCCCTGTTCTATGATTTCCCGCAGGACCAGAGGGCATGGGACACAGAGGATGCCTATATGTTCGGGCCTGACGTTCTGGCAGCTCCCGTTCTGTACGCGGAGCAGCGTGAAAGAAGCGTTTACCTGCCGGCAGGTGCTTCCTGGAAGAACTACTGGACAGGAGAGACGCTGGACGGCGGTCAGTGTGTGACGGTCAGCGCTCCGCTTGATCAGATACCGCTGTTCTTCCGGGATGGGAAGAAGGCGTTTTGAAATGACAGCTCTGTGACCGCTTGCGGAAAGCGGTCACAGACAAAGATTCTTCTATACATATGAACAGAATGGGGAGCTTATAAGATGGGAAAATGGAACAAAGCCCTCAGCTATGGCGGCCCTGTATATACCTGGGGCAGTAAAGCATTTGATCTGGTGCTGCTGAGCGTATATTGGGTCGTCGGCTGCCTTCCGGTGGTTACCGCCGGATGCAGTGCGGCGGCGCTTTATTATGCAACGGACCGCTCTGTCTTACAGGACAGGGGTACGGCGACAAAGGCCTTCTGGCACTCCTTCCGGCAGAATCTGAAGATGGGCTGCGCCCACTGGGTCGTGACGGGGGCGGCGGGCTTTGTTCTCTTGTTGAATTTCGGCATCTGCCAGGCACGACTGACGGGGCATCTTCAGTGGCTCATGTGCGGACTTTACCTTGCACTCACTGCGCTGACAGTCATGAATGCATGCTGGCTTTTCCCGATGGTGGCAGAGTATGACATGCCCTTTGGCTGGTACCTGCGCGGCTCCCTGTCCTGTCTGTTCCGGCATTTTCCGATTTCTTTGCTTCTTCTGGCGATGGCAGGCGCAGGCTATTGGTCCGTGTACAAGTTCCCCCTCACCGTGTTGTTCATACCGGGGATATACAGCGCTGTCACGGTTCCAGCCGTCAGGAAGCGGATCGCCCGCTTCGGACCGCTCATACAGGAAGAAGACCCTGAACCAAAGGAGGAGACATAATGAATACCAGTGAGATATCAAGACCGCTAGATCTGAAGGATATCCGGCTTACCGGAGGTTTTTGGAAGCAGAAGAGTGAGCTGGTCAGGACCGAGGTGCTTCCCTATCAGTGGAAGGCAATTCATGATGAGATCCCGGGAGCGGAGCCCAGCTTATGCATTCATAATTTCCGCGCGGCTGCGCAGGTAATCCGTGACCGCAAGGAGGGAAAAGAAGTTCCGACATATCCGGCGGATGTCTTTGAAGAGTGGCCCAAGGACACAGCACATCCGGAGAAGAGGTTCTATGGGCCGGCCTTTCAGGATACGGATGCGTATAAGTGGCTTGAGGCAGTTGCTTACAGCCTGACGCAGCATCCCGATGAAGCACTGGAAGAAGTGGCGGACAGCGTGATCAGCCTGATCTGCAGTGCACAGGAGGATGACGGATATCTGGATACCCATTATACACTTACGGATCTGTCTAAGCGTTTTACGAATCTACGCAATTTCCATGAGCTGTACTGCTTCGGTCATCTTACGGAAGCTGCCGTCGCATACCATCAGGCGACGGGAAAACGCGCACTGCTTGACGCGGCTTGCCGCTTCGCGGACTGTATCTCACAAAGAATCGGAGAGGGACCGGATCAGATCCACGGTGTCCCGGGGCATGAGATCGCGGAAATGGCCCTGGCCAGGCTCTATGAGGAAACCGGAGAGGAAAAATACCGCGCCATGGGCCGGTATTTTATTGACCAAAGAGGACAGGAACCCAACTGCTTCGCCACGGAACAGCTGGCCGAAGGCGTCACTCCGGAAGGGAATCCCTTCGACCGGGTAGATGAGAAGACCGGCAGGCGGGCAGACTTCAGCTATCAGCAGGCGGACAAGCCGGTCCGTGAGCAGCGCGAAGCCGAGGGGCATGCGGTGCGCGCGGTCTACCTGTATTCCGGAATGGCCGACTACGCCCGCCTGGATCAGGATGATACATTGAAGGCAGCATGCGAGCGCCTGTGGGATGATATTGTCCGCCGAAACATGTATGTGACCGGCGGGATAGGCGGAACGCATGTGGGCGAAGCCTTCTCCTTTGCATATGATCTTCCCAATGACACAGCGTACGCAGAGACCTGCGCCAGTGTCGGCATGGCATTTTTCGCAAGGCGGATGCTCGAACTGGAAGCGGATGCCAGATACGCGGATGTCCTGGAGAAGGAGCTTTATAACGGAGTGCTCCCGGGAATCGCTCTGGATGGAAAAAGCTTCTTCTACGTGAATCCGCTGGACGTATGGCCGAAGGCCGACCGGATCGACCCCAGGAAAGAGCACGTCTTTGCTGTCAGGAGGAAATGGATGCGCTGTGCCTGCTGTCCGCCGAACCTTGCGCGGCTTGTGACAAGTGTCGGGGCCTATGCAGTGACGCAGAATGCGGACGTGCTTTTCCTGCACCAGTATCTTGATATGGAACTGTCCAGGGAAACCCCGCACGGTGCCCTGTGTGTGGAAGTAGAATCCGGCTTTCCGTGGGACGGCCATGTGAAGATCCATGTCACGGCAAAAGAACAGGGCCGGGATGCTGCAGGGAAGAAAGTCCGCGACACGATCGCCCTCCGGATCCCGGGGTGGTGCAGCGCGCCGGTGCTGCCAAAGACCGGGCAGGGATTTGAAACGCGGATCTCAAAGGGTTACTTCTATATCGACGGTCTGTGGAGTGATGAGACTTTGGAGATGGACTTTCCGATGGAGCCTGTCCTCCTGCAGGCAGACCCGATGGTGAGGGAGGATATCGGAAAGGTCTGTGTCACACGCGGTCCTATGGTATATTGTGCGGAAGAAGTTGACAATGGGGACATGCTGGATCTTCTGGCTCTGGACCCGGAGACGGCCTTTACTATGACGAAAGACCGGATCCGGGATCAGGAGATCATTCGTCTGGAGGCAGATGGATGGAGACGATCTTCGCAGCCGGGGCAAGCGCTCTACGGGAAATACCGTCCCTGCACCTATGAACGTAAAAGGATTTCCTTTATCCCCTATTTCACATGGTCGAACCGTGGCGAAAATGAGATGAAGGTATGGCTTGCCGTGAGAGAGTGAGGGGCCGTTAATCGTAACGACAGGAGAGCCTCACCGGAGTTCCTGCCCGGGATTTTTCCCTCAGGCCCCGGCACCGGCCATGGAGGCGCGTGTGTGCGAATTCTTGAAAAGGCTGATTGAATACTGGAAAGAGAATCTTTCGATGAGACTGGCGGCAATCACCATTGCCGTCCTGTTTCTGGCTGCGGTCGTTTTCCAGCAGTATCTGCAGAACCAGTACCTCGGTTTTCTGCTGGAGACCAGCGAAAAGACCGACGGTGTTGTGCTGGACGTAGAGGCAGACACGGTTTCCAGAAGCTACTGGAGTGATATGCAGACAGGAGCTACGCTGTCCCTGGAGAAGGATCTGATCAACGCCGCCCTCGATTATCTGGCGGACACGGAGGATCTGAGCGCGAAGCTGACGCTGACGAACTGCATCGAGCGCTTTGTCAGAAGAAACATGAGCGAGCTGGTCAATACAGCGCTTGTCCAGCCTGACGGGACGGTCGTCCTTCAGAAAAACCGCGCGATCTACAATCTTTATTCTGAGAACTATCTCTGGAATGAAACAAACCGTCCGCAGCTGGAAGCACTGTGCCTGAAGCTGAAGGACCAGCTCCAGCTGGATACGGTACCGAGGGCTGTCGTGTCGTCCGTTCCGAATTCCTATACCCTGTCCGTAAAAAACGCTACCATCAGCACTGCCCGCAATCTGCTTCATATTGCCTACGCGCTGCCGGGCAACCAGAGAAATGCGGAAAACCTGAAATACATCCTGGTGCTCACATTTTCCCTGACCAGCGTGGATGATTTCTTCGAGAAGATCTCCGGGATGGAGGGAGATTATACCAGCGCCTGCATCACGGATGAGAGCGGCAGTATTCTGTACGCCCAGGACGAGACATGGCTTGGCCAAAGCCTGGACGAAATCTGCGGACAGGTCCGATCGGAGGTGCTCGCCAGGCAGATCAAGGACACCGGCTGGTCTTTAAACCTTCTTCTGGACCTGGATGCGATGAAAGCAAGTGTGAACGCGCGGTACATAAGGGGTGTATGGATCTTCATGCTTGTAATCCTTCTGATCGGCGTGCTGCAGCTGATCCTCACGGCACATGCGCTTAGGCCGATCCGCAGGATAGGGAAGGCGATGAAGCTGGTAAAACAGGGCGTATGGAAGACCCGGATCGAGGTAAAGGGAGAGGACGAGATCTGGAAGCTGGCCCGCAATTACAACGACATGGCGGACGCTTTGGAGGAGTGGCGGGAGCTGAACCGAAGGCAGAATGAGGAGAAGCTTCAGTCCGTCAGGCAGACGGCGGATGCACAGATGCATGCGCTGCAGTCCCAGATCAACGCGCACTTTCTGTGCAATACCCTTAACGCCATCAATATGAGTGCGGCGAAGCAGGGCAATGAGGAAGTATCCATGATGCTGCGGATGCTGTCGGACATCATGAGATACGCTTACTCGAGATCTTGTGAGGAGGTGACGCTTGGGGACGAGGTCAGGTGGGTCAGCCATTATCTCGCTCTCCAGAAATACCGCCTGATGGATGTCTTCAATTACCGGGTCGCGTTCCCTGAGGAGTACCTGGAGTGGCCCTGCTGTAAGCTTTTTCTTCAGCCCTTCGTGGAGAATTCTATCAAACACGGCTTCGCCAGGAAGCAGAGCGGCTGCTTCCTAAGTGTCACGGGGGAGATGGATGGTGACCGCATGAAGATCGTAATCGAGGACAATGGGTGCGGCATGACGGCCCAGGTGCAGGAAAAGGTTCGCGACGCCCTGAGTCCCAATGCTTCGATGCGGATGGAGGGCACCGGCATCGGCATTGAGAATGTCGCGGCAAGGCTGCGCATATTCTACGGCAGCAGGCTTTCGATGGAGTTTCAAAGCAGAGAGGGGGAGGGCACCGTCTTTTATATTTACCTTCCCATCCCGGAGAATTTGTCCGAGTGGGGGTGACCCCTTTTACAGACAACAGATCACAAACGCCTGTACCGTCTCAATGATCTGCCGCTGTCTGCAGCGGATGTCTTGAATCGAAGCCGGTATGTCGTGACAGGCGGGCAAGAACGCCTGAGAGGAGGGGATCTTTGTGAGAATTCTGATTGCGGAAGATGAACAGCGCGCGAGGGAGGGACTGTGTGAACTGATTTCTTCTCTCGGAGAGAAATATCAGATTGTCGGAAGCGCGGCAAACGGGAAAACGGCACTGGAGATGATCCAGAACCTTCAGCCGGATGTGGTGTTTACGGATATCAAGATGCCATACATGTCAGGTCTGGAGCTGATCCGGGCGGCCAGGGAGCAGCGGCTGGAGACCCGCTTTGTGCTCACCAGCGCTTACGCGGAGTTTGAGTATGCCAAGGAGGCCATGCGGCTTGGCTGCGACGACTACATCCTGAAGCCTCCGATGCGGAGTGAGCTCCAGAAGACGCTGGACAATGTGGAGCACATCCTGAAGTACGGGTCCAGGAAGGAGACTAAGAGCGACAGCCTGGAGCAGCAGTATCCTTTGGCACATAAGCTGGTGAGGAGCACGCTCCAGATGATTGAGAGCGGGTACAAGGGAAACCTGAATCAGCAGTATATCGCCCAGCAGCTGAACGTGAGCCCGGAGTATCTGAGCTACCTCTTTGCCAGGGATATCGGCATCACATTTGCAAAGTTTATTCGTGAATACCGGATCAGGAAGGCAGCGGAGATGCTTCGAAAGGGAGAAACCTCCATAAAGGATGTCGCTTATGAGACTGGTTTCACGGACAGGAAGTACTTTGGAAAAGTGTTTCATGAGGTGATGGGCGAGAGTGTATCAGAATATGTGAAGCATATGTAATAAAGCTTGGAGAGGGGCAGAAGGTATGAAATTTACGAAAGGATTCTGGCTGGTCAGGGATGAGTACACGCCGGAGTATGTCAGAGATTTTTATGCTGTGGAGGAATA
>CADCQE010000165.1 GCA_902803505.1 uncultured Lachnospiraceae bacterium
AGCAGGACAGCGCCTGGGATGAGAGAGGAATCGATGGCGTGAACCGCTTCCTCAATAAATTCTGGAATCTCGCGGTCGACAGCATCGAGGCCGATGTCAAGGCGACACCGGAGATGATTAAGCTGCGCCACAAGCTGATCGCGGATATCACTATGCGCCTGGATCAGTTTGCCCTGAACACGGTTGTCTCCAAGTTCATGGAATACAACAACCAGATGGCGAAGATCGCCCAGGAGTGCGGCGGGATCGACAGGGAGACGATCGAGACTTACCTGAAGCTGCTCGCGCCCTTTGCTCCGCATCTTTGTGAAGAGCTGTATGAGAGATGCGGCCACGGCGAGACCATCTTCCATTGCGAATGGCCGAAGTCCGATGCGGCCCTGGCTGCTGACGATGAGGTCGAGGTCCCGGTTCAGATCAGCGGAAAGGTGAAGGCCCTGGTCCGCCTCAGCGTCAAGGCCTCAAAGGAAGAGGCTCTTGAGAAGGGCAAGGCCGCTGTAGCCGATAAGATCGTCGGTGCCCAGATCATCAAGGAGATCTATGTGCCCGGCAAGATCATCAATTTTGTAGTGAAACGATAAACGAACACCTGAGGGCAAGGCCCAAAAGGAATCCAATGGCTTTTGACGGAATTACCATAGCAAACATTGCGGCAGAGCTCAGAGACTGCCTCCTCGGCGGGGGCATCAGCCGCATTATACAGCCGGAGCCGGATGAATTATTTCTCACGGTGAAGAATCACAAGGAGCAGTATTATCTGCTCCTTAGTGCAAATGCGTCCCTGCCTCTGATCTACCTGACTCCATTCAAAAAGGAAGCGCCTATGAGCGCTCCCAATTTTTGTATGCTCCTGCGAAAGCATATTCAGGGCGGCCAGATCAAGGAGATTGTACAGCCGGCTCTTGAGCGCGTGATCATATTTGAAATTGAACACAGGGATGAGCTCGGGGATCTCAGGACAAAGAAGCTCGTGATTGAGATCATGGGCAAGCACAGCAATATTATCTTTGTCGACGACGGGGACAAAATCATTGACAGCATCAAGCGCATTCCCTCCAGTGTCAGCTCCGTGAGAGAGGTGCTGCCGGGGAGAGACTATTTTATTCCTTCGACAAGTGAGAAGAAGGATCCGCTCCTTGCGGATGAGGCCTCTTTCCATACCGTGATGTCTTCCGCAAAGGGGGATATTGTCCGGGCTCTCTACACCGGCTTTAACGGGATCTCACCTGCCGCTTCCGAGGAATTTGCCTTTGAGGCCGGCTGTGACGGCAGATGCGGCTATGCGGATCTTGCCCAGAAGGAGCAGGAAGCGCTCTGCCGCGTGTTCCTGGGGCATATGGAGGAGATCCGCAATGGACATTTTTCTCCGAATATCGTGAACGAAGGAGATGTCCCTAAGGAATTTGCCAGCTATCGCATGGCGATGTACGCACATGAGCCGTACAGGACAGAGCATTTTCCGTCTGCGAGCGAGATGATCCGCGCGTATTACGGGGCGAAGGAGCGCTCGACGCGGATCCGTCAGAAATCTGCGGATCTCCGCCATATTGTCACCGGCGCTCTGGACAGGGTCAATAAGAAATATCAGATTCAGGAGAAGCAGATGCTCTCCACGGAGAAGCGGGATAAGTACCGCATCTACGGAGAAATGCTCAATACTTACGGCTACGAGGCGGAAGAGGGAGCGAAGGAGCTGCGCTGTACCAATTACTACAACGGGGAGGAGCTGGTGATTCCGCTTGACCCCACGCTCCGCGCGCAGGAGAATGCCCAGAACTATTTCAACCGCTACCAGAAGTTAAAGCGCACGGCCCAGGCCCTGGAGACGCAGCTGGAGGAGACGAAGAGCGAGCGCGAGCAGCTGATGAGCTGCCTTACGGCGATTGATCTCGCAGAGACAGAGACAGACCTCGCGGATATACGCAGGGAGCTGTCGGATTACGGATATATCCAGAAGCGGACCGAAGCGAAGAAGGGCGCCCGCCGCCCGGCAAAATCCCTGCCCTATGAGTACATCTCCTCTGACGGATTTACCATCTATGTGGGGAAGAATAACTACCAGAACGAAGAGCTCTCCTTTAAGATCGCGGATGGAAATGACTGGTGGTTCCACGCAAAGGGTGCCCCCGGAAGCCATGTGATCGTGAAGTGCGGCGGAAGGGAACTCCCGGACCGCACCTATGAGGAGGCCGCCGCCCTCGCCGCCTACTATTCCTCCGAGAGGAAGGCGCCGAAAGTAGAAATTGACTACACGCTCCGGAAGAACCTCAGAAAAAAGAACGGCGGAAAGCCCGGATTTGTGATCTATCACACCAACTACTCGCTTATGGCAGTGCCGGATATCTCCGCTCTGAGGAGAGCAGGGGCGCAGTGATGCAGTGGGGACGGTTCCGTCCCCACTTGACGTCTCCCCCTGTTATGCGGTAGACTCCATTTGAAAGAAGATAGAAAGGTTCCATAAGACAGCCATGATTCACAGTATGACCGGCTACGGACGAGCTGAAGTCCAGACCGATACAAGAAGGATCTCGGTAGAGATCAAATCCGTGAACAACCGCTATGTCGATATCAATATCCGCATGCCCAGAAAGTTTCTCTTTCTTGAGAACCGGATCCGCACTGTCCTGAGGGAGTATGTGCTGCGGGGCAAGGTAGACGTCTTCATCAATGCGGAGGAATACGGCGCTGCCGCCGGGTCCCTGAAGTACAACGAAGCTCTCGCGGGCCAGTACATCGCGGCAATGCGCTCCATGATCGACACCTTCGGCCTTGCGTCCGACATCCGCGCGGAAGACGTGGCGAGAGCTCCGGAGGTCTTCAGCATCAGTGAGGCTGAGATGGATGAAGAAGAGATCAGCCTCCTCATTGAAAATGCTGTGCGGGAAGCGGCGGAGCATTTCAATGAGGCCAGGGAAGCGGAGGGCGAGCGCCTGAAAGCGGACATGCTCTTAAAGCTCGATGAGCTTGAGGCGGTCACCGATGAAGTCATCGCCCATGAGGATGAGATCATGGCTGCCTACCGGCAGAAGCTCATCGACACCATGACAGAGCTGTTGGCGGACAAGGGGATCGATGAATCCCGCATCACCGCCGAATGTGTGGTTTACGCGGACCGCATCTGCACGGATGAGGAGACAGTGCGCCTTAAGAGCCACATTCAGCAGATGCGCAAAGAGCTGTCCTTTTCGGGCAGTATCGGAAGGAAGCTGGATTTCGTGGCCCAGGAGATGAACCGGGAGGCGAACACGACGCTCTCAAAAGCCGGGGACCTGATCACGGCGGACAATGGGATTCTCATGAAGACCACGATCGAGAAGCTGCGGGAACAGATACAGAACATCGAATGATTTCGAGAGAGGGAACCATAGATGGAAAAGAAAGGCCTTCTGCTGGTTGTTTCCGGTTTTTCGGGAGCCGGAAAAGGGACGCTGATGAAAGAGCTCCTGGATCACTATGACAATTACGCGCTGTCCGTCTCCGCTACCACCCGCGCCCCGCGGGAGGGAGAACTGTACGGCCGCGAATATTTCTTCCTGAAAAGGGAGGAGTTTCTCCGTCTGATCGAAGAGGATGCCCTCTATGAATACGCCGAGTACGCCGGGAATTATTACGGCACTCCGAGGCAGTATGTCGATGAGAAGCTCGCGGAGGGATTAGACGTCATTTTGGAGATCGAGGTACAGGGCGCCGAGAAGATTAAGAAGCAGTTCCCGGACACCGTGCTGATCTTCGTGACACCGCCTTCGGCAGATGAGCTGAAGCGCCGCCTTGTCGGGAGGGGAACAGAGACTGCCGAGAAGATTGACAAACGCTTGAAGCGTGCTGTGGAAGAGGCAAAATACATGCCCTTCTATGACTATATTCTCGTCAATGACGATCTGGCGGAGAGCACGGTCCGGCTGCATGACATCATCTCCTCGGAGCATGCGGTCAGCGCGAGAAACAGAGACTTTATTCTGCAGATCACTGATGAACTGAAGATAGTAACCAACGAAAAGGGGGAATAATGCATTATGATGATTCATCCGTCTTATAAAGAAATGATGGAGGCTGTCAACTCCGAGAGCGAAGACGATACGACTCCCATCGTGTCAAGCCGCTATTCCATTGTGATGGCCACTGCAAAGCGCGCCCGGCAGATCGTGAGCGGAGATGACCCGCTTGTACACGGCGGTTTCGACAGAAAGCCTCTGTCCGTCGCAGTGGATGAGATCTATGAGGGCGTCGTCCACATCCTGCCGGACGATGCGCCGGAAGCTGAGAAGCTGTAAGCCCATGAAGCTTCTGATGGTATCTCTCGGCTGCGACAAGAATCTTGTTGATTCCGAGAAGATGACGGGTCTCCTGGTCGCCAAAGGCTTTGTGCTGACGGATGACGAGGAGGAAGCAGAGGTCGCGGTCATCAACACCTGCTGCTTTATCGACGACGCCAAGAAGGAGAGCATAGACCGCATCTTTGAGCTCGCAAAGCTCAAGGAGACGGGCAGGCTCAAGGTGCTGATCGCCGCCGGCTGTATGGCGCAGAGATACCGGAATGAAATCCTCGAAGAGATTCCTGAGCTGGATGGAATCGTGGGGACGAGCGGTATCGGAGGGATTGTCAGGGCCGTGGAGGACGCACTCCGCGGGATGCGCAGCGAGGAGATGTGCGACATCAGCACGGATCCCGTGATTGCCCCGGAGAGCCGCGCGCTCATAGGCGCTTCCTTCAGCTCGTATCTGAAGATCGCAGAGGGCTGTGACAAATATTGCAGCTACTGCGCGATCCCTGCCTTCCGCGGTCACTACCGCAGCTATCCCATGGAGGCTCTTCTCAAAGAGGCCTCCCTTTTGGCCTCCCGCGGAGTCCGGGAGCTGATCCTTGTAGCCCAGGAAACGACGCTCTACGGCGTGGATCTGTACGGGTCCAGGCAGCTGCATATTCTTCTGAAGAAGCTGTGCGCCATAGAGGGGCTCCATTGGATCCGGGTCCTCTATTGCTATCCGGAGGAGATCTATCCTGAGCTGATCGAGACGATTGCAGAAGAACCCAAGATCTGTCATTATCTGGATCTGCCCATCCAGCATGCGGCAGACTCTGTGCTCAAGCGCATGAATCGCCGCACCACGAATGCGGATCTGCGCACCCTGGTCCGCACCCTGCGGGAGCGGATCCCGGACATTGCCCTCCGGACGACTCTGATCACGGGATTTCCCGGAGAGACCGAGGAGGAGCACCGGGAGCTCCTTGCATTTGTAAAGGAAATGCAGTTCGACCGCTTAGGCGTCTTTCAGTATTCCCGTGAAGAGGGCACGAGGGCCGCGGACATGAAGCCCCAGATCAAAAAGTCTGTGAAAAAGCAGCGCTACGGAGAGATCATGGAAGCCCAGCAGAAGATCTCCCTTAAGAAGAATCTTGCGAGGAAGGGCGAGGTCATGGAAGTTCTCGTGGAAGGATCGATTCCCGAGGATCAGGTCTGTATCGGACGGACTTACATGGATGCGCCGAATGTCGACGGCTTCTTCTTCTTTCAGCCGAAACGCGGGCATATGAGCGGCGACTTTATCCGGGCCCTGGTGACAGCCGGGTCGGAATATGACCTCCACGGAGAGGAGCTGGACGAACAATCTCTTAGCAGCCAATGAAGGATTTTATCTTGAAGAGGAAAGGGGAAAGAATATGAGTGGTATTATAAATGGCTTCAAGAATATGAATCTGCCGAACAAGCTCACCTGCATCCGCATGGTCATGGTTGTGCCTTTTGTCATCTGCATGCTTGCCGGGAGAGCAGAGGGCCCCTTTATGTGGGTATCCCTGATCCTTTTTATCGCCAGCTCCCTCACGGACACGCTGGACGGCATGATTGCAAGGCGGAACAACCTGATTACGGATTTTGGCAAATTCATGGATCCGCTGGCGGATAAGCTGCTGGTCACGTCTGCGCTCATCTGCCTCATAGAGCTCGGCCGCATCCCGGCCTGGATCGTCATCGTGATCATCGCAAGGGAATTCATCATCAGCGGGTTCCGCCTGATCGCTTCCGACAACGGAGTCGTGATCGCAGCCAGCTGGTGGGGCAAGACCAAGACGGTCTCCCAGATGCTCCTGGTCATTCTTCTGATCATCAACTTCCAGACGGGACCGCTCCACATCTTTACCATGATTGTGATGTATGCGGCATTGATTCTGACCATAGTTTCTCTCTGCGACTATCTGTACAAGAACAGGAATGTTCTGTCGATGCAGTCCTGAGTTCCACTGTGATCACACATAGAAAACGGAAGGTGAAGAGTAGAATATGTCAAAAATACAGATGACAACCCCTCTGGTGGAGATAGACGGCGATGAGATGACCCGCGTCCTATGGCGGATGATTAAGGATGAGCTCATCCTTCCCTTTATTGACCTGAAGACCGAGTACTACGATCTCGGTCTCAAGATGCGGGACCAGACAGATGATGAGGTGACAAAGCAGGCGGCGGAGGCCATCCGCAAATACGGCGTCGGCGTGAAATGCGCCACCATCACTCCGAATCCGGCCAGAGTGGAAGAGTATCAGCTGCACAAGATGTACAAGAGCCCGAACGGCACGCTGAGAGCCATCCTGGACGGCACAGTGTTCCGCGCCCCGATTCTCGTGAAGGGCATAGAGCCTTGTGTGTGCAACTGGAAGAAGCCGATTACCATTGCGCGCCATGCCTACGGCGACGTGTACAAGAATGTGGAATTCCGGGTGCCCGGAAAGGGCGAGGCGAAGCTTGTCTTCACCGCCGACGACGGCACGGTGACAGAGAAGAAGATCTATGATTTTGAAGGAGAGGGTGTCATTCAGGGTGTGTACAACCTTGACGATTCCATCACCAGCTTTGCGAAGAGCTGTTTTGCCTACGCACTGACTGTCCGGCAGGATCTCTGGTTCGCCACGAAGGACACCATCTCCAAGACCTATGACCGCGTCTTCAAGGAGATCTTTGAGGAGGTCTATGAGCGCGAATACCGGGATCTCTTTGAGGAGGCCGGCATCACATATTTCTACACGCTGATCGACGACGCCGTGGCCCGCATCATGAAATCCGAGGGCGGCATTGTCTGGGCCTGCAAGAATTACGACGGGGATGTCTTCTCGGATATGCTCTCCTCGGCCTTCGGCTCCCTCGCCATGATGACCTCCGTCCTGGTCTCTCCGGACGGCTGCTATGAGTACGAGGCCGCCCACGGAACCGTGCAGAAGCATTACTACAAGCATCTTGCGGGCGAAGAGACCTCCACCAATTCGGTTGCGACCATCTTCGCGTGGTCCGGGGCCCTGCGGAAGCGCGGCGAGCTGAATCATCTGAGCGAGCTTACGGACTTTGCGGACCGGCTTGAAGCGGCGACGATTCAGACCATCGAGAGCGGGATCATGACAGGGGATCTCATCCGCATCACTTCACATCCGAATCCGAAAAAAGTCAATTCACTGGAATTCATCCAGGCGATCCGGGCGAAGCTGGAAGAGGGATGATGCAGCGGCATCATCCCTCTTCCAATGTCTCCCATTCCGCATAGGCTGTCTCCAGCTCCTCCATCAGCGCTGCCTTTCTGCTGCTCAGCTCCGTCAGCCGCACGGCGTCCGAAGAGATCTCCGGATCATCGAAGAGTGCATCGATGCCCCGGCTCTCTTCTTCAAGGGCTTCGATCCTTTGCTCCAGCCTCTTCAGGTCATTCGTGCGCTTGCGCTTCTGCGCCTCAAGTTCCTTCTGCGTCTGCCAGTCGAGCTTTGCGGCGCTGATCTCAGCCCCTTCCGATGCGCGCTCCGCCTGCGTCAGATAAGCGCGCTCCACATCTGCTTTTTTCTCGACATAGTAATCGTAATTCCCGATATAATTCAGCAATTGCTTCTGCGTCAGGTCCAGAATCCGGTCCGCTGTCCTGTTGATGAAGTAGCGGTCGTGAGAGACGCACAGCACCGTGCCCTCATACGCCCGTATTGCGCTCTCGAGCACTTCTCTCGACTGGATGTCCAGATGGTTTGTCGGCTCATCCAGCATCAGCAGATTGGCGCTGGAGAGCATCAGCTTGCAGAGGGAGACCCTGGCCCGTTCGCCGCCGGAGAGGTCGCCGATGCGCTTGAACACATCGTCCTCTGTGAAAAGGAAAGCAGCGAGCTTTGTGCGGATCTGTGTGTTGGTCATGGCGGGATAGTCGTCGGAGATCTCTTCAAAGATCGTTTTATTGCTGTCGAGTACGTGCATCTCCTGATCGTAGTAAGCGGAGAGGACATTTGTTCCATAGGTAAAATGTCCCTCGTCCGCCGGCAGGACTCCGTTGAGGATCTTCAGGATTGTCGACTTCCCAGTGCCGTTGTCGCCGATCAGGGAGACATGCTCTCCCTTCTTCAGCTCAAAGGACAGGTGGGAGAAGAGGGTTTGCCCATGAAAAGCTTTCGCCAGCTCCTCTACCGTCAGGACGTCATTCCCGCTCACGACAGAAGGTGCAAAGCGGAAAGCGATCTGCTCGTCCTCCGTAAGCGGCTTCTCCACGGGATCCATCTTGCTTAAGAGCTTCTCCCGGCTCTCTGCGCGCTTGATGGATTTCTCCCGGTTAAACTGACGGAGCTTCGCAATGACGGCCTCCTGATGCTCCCTCTCCCTCTGGGCGTTGACATAGGCCGCGTAGGCCGCTCTTCGGAGCGCTTCTTTTTTCTTGCTGTACTCGTCGTAGTTGCCGGAATAAGCCCTCGCCGTTCCTCTCTCCAGTTCAATGACCTTGCTGACAACGCGGTTGAGGAAATAGCGTTCATGGGAGACGATGAGAACGGCCCCGGGGTAATTGATGAGATAGGTCTCCAGCCACTCGATCGAATGCATATCCAGGTGGTTTGTGGGCTCGTCGAGGAGGATGATGTCCGGCGCTGTAAGGAGCAGCTCCCCCAGCGCGACACGCGTCTTCTGCCCGCCGGAGAGGGTTCTCAGCTGCTTCGCAAAATCCTCCTCCGAAAAGCCAAGTCCCTTCAGGACACCCGTCACTTCACTTCGGTAAGCATAGCCCCCGTTCCGCTCGAAAGCCTCCGTCATGACCGAGTAGCGTTTCATCTCGGCTTCCAGTTCGTCTCCTTCAAGCGCTGCCATTAAGTGCTCTGATTCCCGGATCTTCCGGCTCAGGTCCAGCAGCTCCTGCTTTACGGACAGAAGCTGCTCATAGATGGTGGCGTCCCCGCTGATCTCCTGGTGCTGGGCCAGGTAGCCGATGCGCTGGTCCTTCGACAGTACTGTGCTTCCGGAATCCGCTTCCTCAAGATTCATGATAATCTTCAGAAGCGTAGACTTTCCGGCGCCATTTACTCCGACAAGAGCTGCTTTTTCGCGCTCTTCAATATGGAAGGAGACGTCCCGGAGGACCTCCTTCCCGTCATAGGCTTTATTGATATTGGATACATTAAGAATCATAGTACGGTTTGTTCTCTCAAGAAGAATATTCTTTTTTCAGCATGATCGGCGTCACCACTGAGCTCACGAGAATCAGGAGAATAATCGCCGAGAAGAAGTCCGAGGTCAGGAGTCCGAATGTAAGGCCTTTCTGGGCAGTAACCAGGGCGACCTCGCCGCGTGTCATCATTCCGGTCCCGATTCTCACTGAATCCTTGCGGTCAAAGCCAAGCAGCCTCGCGCAGCCTCCGCAGCCGATAATTTTGGCAATCAAAGCAACCAGCACATAGCAGATCGTGAAGAAGACCAGCCTTGCATCCATCGCAGAGAAGCTTGTCTTCAGGCCGATCCCTGCAAAGAAGAGAGGCGCGAAGATCATGTAGGAGCTGATATCGATTCTCCTTGCAATATAATCCCGGTCCGCAAGGTTGCAGAGGATCACGCCTGCGACGTAAGCACCGGTGATGTCAGCGATCCCAAAGAACGCTTCTGCGACATAAGCGAGCAGGAGGCAGTAGCAGAGGCTGATAATCGGAATCCTTCTCTGATGTGTGAATTTGTGGTCCAGCCAGGCCATTCCCTTATACACAAGGAAACCAGAAGCGATGGCGCCCGCGAAGAATCCCAATACCTTCAGGAGCACGATGCCCACACTGTCGTTTCCTCCCTGGCCGCTGAGCCCGGTGACGATCGTGAGCACGATGATGCCGAGTACGTCGTCAATGATCGCGGCACTCACGATGGTCTGTCCGACCGAATCAGAGAGCTTTCCGAGCTCCTTCAGGGCCGCTACGGTAATGCTGACTGAGGTCGTCGACATGATGGTGCCGATAAACAGTCCTTTCATGAATTGCTCTGATCCGGGGGCGCCGAACCCGTAGAAAGCCATATAGAGGATCAGTCCGAGAACTATCGGCACGATAACGCCAATTGTGGCGATCAGTGTCGCTTTCAGTCCGGATTTCTTTAATTCTGTCAGATCGGTGCCGAGGCCCGCCTCGAACATCAGCATGATCACGCCGATCTCAGACATCTGTGTCAGGAAATCTGATTCCTTAACGAGGCCGAGCACTGCGCCTCCCACCACGACTCCGGCCAGGATCTCTCCGACCACCTCCGGCAGGCCGATCTTCCTGCCGAGTGTACTGAATACTTTCGCTGCGAAGAGCAGAATTGCGAGATCTAGAAGATACCGTATGCTGTCCATTTTTCCACCTCAATATTCGCATGTATTCTGATGAATAAAAAGCAACTTCCATCATAGACGCCCGGCCCGGACTTGTCAAATGGATGGGGCAGTGGATCAGGGGGACGGTTCTTTGTGACCCACTTACCCACTCGATTTGACAAGTCCGGGCCGGGCGTCTATGATAAAAAAAACATTCACAGGGTAAGGGGATCCGCCATGTACCAGGTATTGACTGCAGCGCAGATGCGCGCTGCCGATCTATATACGATTCAGGAAATGGGCGTGCCGTCCGCGGTGCTGATGGAGCGGGCGGCTTTGAGCGCTGCCGACGAAGTGATGGAACTGCTTCCTTCCGGGGATGCGTCGGTGCTTGTGCTCGCCGGTGCCGGAAATAACGGGGGAGACGGCTTCGCCTGCGCCCGCATCCTGTCGCTTAAGGGAATACAGGTATCCGTCTGCTTCGCAGGGAAAGCGGACCACATGAGCGTGGATGCGGCGTCGCAGAGGAAGATCTGTGAGAAGCTCGGGATCCGGATTCTCCCCCTGTCTGAGATGGAGGAAGAGGCGGCCAGAGAGCTCCCCTCGCGCGCGGACGTCGTCGTGGACGCACTGTTTGGAACCGGTCTTGCAAGAGACATCAGCGGAAAGGCCGCCCTTCTCATAGAAGCTGTAAACCATGCAAGGGCGAAGGTGCTCTCCATTGACATCCCAAGCGGAATCGATACGGACACCGGGGCTGTCCTCGGCTGCGCCGTACGTGCAGATGTCACTGTTGCGATGCAGTGCAGAAAGCCGGGATTGCTTCTGTACCCCGGTGCCGCTTACAGCGGACAGGTGAAAGCGGCAGAGATCGGTATCGTCACGGATACAAGGAAGAAGGATTCCGCCAAGTCCGGCGAGGCCGAAAGGGCGCTCCGGATCCGCGCATTTACAGCAGAGGATCTGCCGCAGCTTCTCCCGGCGAGGCCTGCGGACGGCAACAAAGGCACGTTTGGAAAGGTTCTTCTGATCGCCGGCTCCGCGGGAATGGCCGGCGCAGCGATTCTGTGTGCCGAGGCCTGTCTTAGAAGCGGCGCCGGCATGGTGAAGCTCCTCACTCACGAATCGAACCGCGGTATCCTCCAGGCGGCGCTGCCGGAGGCCATGCTCGCCACTTTTTCAAATGAAAAAGAGGCCCTGGTCCAGCTGGAGGCGGTCTGCCCCTGGTGCGATGTCATCGGCATCGGCCCGGGACTTGGGACCGGCTCCGCGCAGAATGCCATGCTGAAGAGACTCCTTACGGTCAATAAAAAACCCCTGGTACTGGATGCAGATGCTTTGAATCTGCTCAGCAGCGATCCGTCCATTCTCCGCGAAGCGGCATGCCCCGTCTATGTGACACCGCACATAGGGGAGATGAGCCGCCTGAGCAGGCACTCCGCGGAAGAGCTGAAAGCGGATCCGCTGACACATGCCGCGGCTTTCGCTTCGCAATACCGGCTCATCTGCGTCATGAAGGACGCGCGCACGGTGATCGCCGGACCTGAGGGAGTTCTCTATCTGAACCTTGGCGGAAACAGCGGGATGGCCACTGCCGGAAGCGGGGATGTCCTGACGGGGATCCTTGCGTCCATGCTCGCTCAGGGAGCGGAAGGGGAGACTGCCGCGGCGGCAGCTGTGTGCCTTCACGCTGCTGCAGGGGATGCTGCGGGAGAGGCGCTCGGAGAGCAGTACATGACGGCCCGGGATCTCATCGGACATCTGAGCAGGGTCTTCTCGCACAGTACCGGCAGCGGGAAACCCGCAGGTCAGGAACGCCTGCCCTTGCGGGAGCGCGGAATCTGCGCGCTTCATGATACCATGCCCAAGGACTGTGAAGACCTCGGCAGTGGGCAGCCGAAGCCCTGCAGCAGGGTTCTCGCCGAGATCAGCCTCGATGCCGTCACCCACAATCTGGATGTCATGCGGGAGCGGCTCGGCGACCGTCCCAAGATCTGTGCAGTGGTCAAAGCAAATGCTTATGGGCACGGCGCCGTTCCGATCGCCCGTCATATCGAAGCGAGAGAGGATCTTTGGGGCTTCGCAGTCGCCACTGCCGAGGAAGGCGAAGAGCTCTACGACGCCGGCATCCGCAAACCGATTCTCATTCTCGGCTACGTGTTCCCGGAGTCCTATCCCATTGTGCTGCGCTGCAATCTCAGGGCCTGCATTTTCGATATGGAATCCGCAAAAGCACTGTCTGACCTGGCAACAAGATGCGGCAGGAAGGCATATATCCATATTGCCCTGGACACCGGAATGAGCCGCATCGGGTTCCAGGTCACGGAAGAAAATGCGCTGGCGGTACAGGCCACCTCCACGTATCCGGGGATTGAGATCGAAGGTCTGTTTTCGCATTTTGCGCGCTGTGACGAGAAGAGGATGTCGCCGGCCATCGGACAGCTGGTCAGATATGAGCATTTTGAACAGTTTCTTGATGAGCTCGGGGTTAAGATTCCGATCCACCATCTCTGCAACAGCGCCGGGATCATGCGCTTCCCGGAGGCAAAGCGCGATATGGTGCGCGCGGGGATCACGCTCTACGGTTTATACCCTTCAGACGATGTCGCTGTCGAGATGACGGAGCTGAGGAGTGTGATGCGCATCACCAGCCACATTTCTTTCCTGAAGACACTCCCGGCAGGCCGGAGGATCAGCTACGGCGGGACCTTCCGAACGGAGCGCAATACGCGCGTGGCGACAATACCGGTGGGGTACGCCGACGGATATCCCCGGCTCCTGTCCAATAAAGGAGAAGTCCTGATCCGCGGAAAGAGAGCCCCGATCCTCGGCCGCGTCTGCATGGATCAGTTTATGGTGGACGTATCGGAGATCCCGGAAGCCTGCCGCGGGGATGAGGTCGTGCTCCTTGGCGAACAGGGCCGGGAGAGGATCACGGCGGAGGAGCTCGGGCAGCTCAGCGGGCGCTTTAATTATGAGCTCGTCTGCAATTTCAGCGGGCGGGTGCCCCGTCGGTACAACTGATAGTCTTGATTATTATACAATGTTTCAGTATAATAATAGTTTGCAATGCATTACAGTGAAGGAGAATAAGTGGTATGTCTGGGCATTCAAAATTTGCGAATATTAAGCACAAGAAGGAAAAAAATGACGCTGCGAAGGGCAAGATTTTCACGATTATCGGAAGAGAGATTGCCGTCGCCGTGAAGGAGGGCGGACCGGATCCGGCCAATAATTTCAAGCTCGCCACAGTCATTGCAAAGGCGAAGGCGAACAATGTGCCGAACGACACAATCGAGCGCGGCATCAAGAAGGCGGCGGGGGATTCCTCCGGCGCGAGCTATGAATCGGGCACTTACGAAGGCTACGGGCCGAACGGCGTGGCGATCATCGTGAAGACGCTTACCGACAATAAGAACCGCACGGCTGCGGATGTCCGGGCTGCGTTCTCTAAGGGCAACGGCAATATCGGCACGCCCGGAAGCGTCTCCTTCATGTTCGACGAGAAGGGGCAGATCATCATTGACAAAGAGGAATGCGATCAGGACTCGGATGATCTCATGATGCTGGCCCTCGATGCCGGGGCGGAGGATTTCAAGGAGGAAGAGGATTCTTACGAGATCATCACGGATCCGGAGGCCTTTGAAGGAGTCCGCAAAGCCCTGGAAGAAGCCGGGATTGCGATGGCGGAGGCAGAGATCACCATGATCCCGCAGAACTATGTTTCGCTGAGCGATCCTGCGGCAATTGCTTCTCTCAATAAGATTCTGGATCTCCTGGAAGCCAGCGACGACGTGCAGGATGTCTATCACAACTGGGACGAAGAGGAGTAATCCGGCTCAAAATGGATGTGTTAACTGCGATTTTGCTGGGCGCTGTACAGGGTCTGACTGAGTTCTTCCCTGTCAGTTCAAGCGGCCATCTGCTTCTTCTGGAGCGGCTGCTTCATTTTCAAACTCCGGCACTTTTGTTTCAAGTATTCGTACATATGGGGTCCGCAGTTGCTGTTGCAGTCCTTCTTCGCAAGGATGTCTGCCGCATTCTCGTTGAGACCGGCCGCATCCTGCGCGATCTGGGGAGGAATGGGAAGGAATTCCTTCGCTCACTTGTGAAAGGCACGGACCCGGAATACGGAAAGATTATCCGCACCAACTACAGGCGGCTGGTCGTCATGCTGTGTCTTGCTTTTCTGCCGACTGCTGTATTGGGTTTTTTATTTGCCGCCTTTGCGGGGCAGCTCCTGACAGACGTCATGTCGGCCGGAATCGGCTTTTTTCTCACGGGGATGCTGCTGCTTGTCTGCTCCATGCTGAAGCCCGGGCATGTGCTTCCAAAGGACGTGCCCTATCTGCGCTTCATTCTGATCGGGACCGCCCAGGGACTCGCTGTATTTCCCGGCATCTCACGCTTTGCAGTGACGCTCTCGGGGGGGATTCTGAGCGGATTCAGCAAGAAAACGGCGATACGGGTCTCCTTTCTGCTCATGATTCCCGCTTCGCTGGGAGCATTTTTATTTGAACTCATAAAATCTGCTTCGGAAGGACTGGTGACCCCGGGCCGGATCGGCACCTGTCTCGCAGGGACGGTCACCGCTGCCTTCGTCGGCATTTTTGTGATAAAGCGCTTTCTCCGCTATGTCCAGACCAGGTCATTGAAGGGCTTTGCCTATTACTGCATTGCAGCAGGAATTCTTTCGATCTGCGCTGCATTTCTTGCATAAGAGGCTTCAGCTTGACTTGGCAAAAGCAGATCCTGTCAGGTATCAGCAATGACCTTGTCAGGAGAAAGCAATATCTTCGGGGGTATAAATGGCATCATCAACTTCAAACAACAAGAAGCGGTCTTCCACGAGCCGCAGCAGAGGATCTTCCTCCGCGAAGAAGACCCGCAGCTCGCCCGCTTCCTCTTCAGGAAGTACTTCATCGAGAAGCTCTTCTTCGGGAAATGCATCCAAGAGGGGATCTGTCTCCGGGAATGTCCGTCCCATTAAGCCTCAGACCGATTACCGCGTCAAGCAGGAGATCATGATCTGCATCGTGGCAGCGATCTCCGTTCTGCTGCTCCTGGGCAATCTCGGCCTTGTGGGCGTTGCGGGCAGGACGGTCAGCGGAGTGTTGTTCGGCCTCTTCGGTCTCATGGCTTATCCCTTCCCCTTTCTGCTCTTTTTCGCATATGCCTTTTTTGTTGCAAACAGGAACAATTCCCTGATCCTTCGCAAAATGATCGGGCTTGTGCTGCTGTTTTGTTTCCTCTGTGCTTTTATGCATCTGCTGACCCTGGGCTTCCACAAGGATTACCCGATTGAGGAATTCTACCGGATCAGCCAGGAGGACCGCACCGGAGGAGGATTCCTTGGGGGCATCATTGTCCTTGGCTTCGGGAGTCTCTTCGGCACCGTGGGGGCTTATGTACTCACGGTCGCCGGCCTGATCATTGCGGCCATTGTCCTCACGCAGAGGCCGCTGATCTCGGAATTCGGCAAGAAGAGCAGGAGAGCGGCCCGGGCCGCCTCGAAGAAGCGCATGGAGAACCGGGCGGAGCGGAACCTGCGCAGGATCCAGCGGCGCAGAGCGCTGGAGAAGAGGAGAGAAGAATTCGAAGAAGACTATGTCGATACCGACGATTACCGCGGAACCATGTCCTCGTCAATCGAATCCTCAAAGCCGAAAAAGAAAAAGAAAGAAACCGCGCCTGCATTTTCCCCGGAAACGAAGAAGCAGCAGCCGTATTCCTTTGCGCCCGAAGCGATGAAGAAAGAAGGCGGGCTGACATTTTCTGCGGAGCCGGATCCGAATGCGGCGGTCTTCGCCATGCCCTCCTTCCTGCGGGGGAGAGATGTCTTCTCTTCCGAGCCTGACCTCCATGAAAATGAGGAGACGCCCGGACCGGCCGATCCCCTGGATCTGGAGTTCTCGCTGGAGGAAGACAGCGCCCAGGTCCCGGATCTTCCGGCGGATATTCCCGCTGAGCCCGCAAAGGGCGAGGAAGTGCAGAAGCTCAAGAATTCCACTCCGGAGGAGCGGAGCCGGGATATCGCCGAGATCCGCTCAGAGATCGAGAAGACCGCGCCGAAAAAGCCTGAATTCCGCACTCCTCCCACGAAGCTCCTGACAAAAGGCAAGCCATCGAAGGGGGATTCCAGACAGCATCTCATGGACACGGCCGCGAAGCTGCAGCAGACGCTGCAGAATTTCGGCGTCAACGTCAAGGTGGTGAACGTGAGCCGGGGACCGACGGTAACCAGATACGAGCTCCAGCCGGAGATGGGGGTCAAGGTGAGCCGCATCGTCAATCTCCAGGACGATATCAAGCTGAACCTGGCCACCTCCGAGATCCGCATTGAGGCTCCCATCCCCGGAAAAGCCGCAGTGGGCATTGAAGTGCCGAATAAAGAGATCGCCCCCGTGATGCTGCACGATATTATCGACTGCGAAGAATTCCGGGAGTCCAAAGCAAAGCTGCCCTTTGCAGTCGGCAAGGACATCGGCGGCAGGCCGATTATCACGGACATCGAGAAGATGCCCCACCTCCTCATCGCAGGTGCGACAGGTTCCGGTAAATCGGTGTGCATCAACACACTGATCATGAGCATCCTCTACGGCTGTACGCCCGACGACGTGCGCTTCCTGATGATCGATCCCAAGGTCGTGGAATTAAAGATCTATGACGGGATTCCGCATCTTCTCATCCCCGTGGTCACGGATGCCAAGAAAGCAGCCGGCGCGCTGAACTGGGCGGTTCAGGAGATGACCGACCGCTACAACAAGTTCGCAGAGCACCCCGGTGTGAGAGACATCCGCTCCTACAATGAGCGCGTCAAGAAGATGAACCAGGAGATGGACGAAGCGGATCTGATTCCCACCATGCCGCGCATCATCGTCATTGTCGATGAGCTGGCGGATCTCATGATGGTGGCCTCCTCCGAGGTCGAGGATGCGATCTGCCGGCTGGCCCAGCTCGCAAGAGCTGCCGGCATCCACCTGATCATCGCCACACAGAGACCTTCGGTCAACGTCGTCACAGGCCTCATCAAGGCAAATATGCCCTCCAGGATTGCTCTTGCCGTGACGAGCGGGACGGACAGCCGCACCATTCTCGATATGAACGGCGCGGAGAAGCTGCTCGGGAAGGGCGACATGCTGTTCTATCCGCAGGGATATCCGAAACCGGCCCGCGTGCAGGGGGCATACGTCTCCGATGAGGACATCACCAAGGTCGTGGATTTTTTAACTTCACAATCAGAGGAAGTTGAGTATAATAAAGAAGTTGAAGAACAGATCAGCAGCACGATAGAAGCAGGGAATCAAGCCGCTGCCGCCGAAGACGAACGCGATGAGTATTTCATGGATTCCGGCCGGCTGATCATCGAAAAAGACAAGGCTTCCATCGGCATGCTCCAGAGAGCGTTTAAGATCGGTTTTAACCGGGCAGCCAGAATTATGGACCAGCTCGCGGATGCAGGCGTCGTCGGAGGAGAAGAGGGGACCAAGCCCCGCAAGATCCTCATGACAATGGAAGAGTTTGAGCAAAGCCAAGGCTGATCCAGTATTGAAGCCGCTTTCGACATAAGGTGGAGAGTTTTTTCAGATATGATTTGCAGGAACTGTGGTTCTGAAATACCGGAGGGCAAGCTCTATTGCCAGTTCTGCGGTGAAGAAGTCCAGCTCGTCCCCGAATACAGCTCCGTTGACATGCAGAGGCTGAAAAAGCGCCTGGAGATGGAGGAGCTTGAGAGGGAAGAGAGAGCGCGCCGGATGGAGGCGGAGGCCCGCGAGCAGAAGAAGCGGATGAAGCCCTGGATGCGCGTCCTCTGTGTACTCATGATCGCAGTCATCGCTCTTGCGCTCTCTGCGAGCGCCTGGTACCTGATTCGCCGGCAGAACCTGCACAATGCCGCTTATCTTGAGAAGGAGGCGCAGCGCGCTGCGTCGGAGGGGCGGACAGACGATGCCCTTGCGTATCTGGATCAGGCCATTGAAGTGAAGGAAGATCACTCAGCAGACCTCAGCCTGAAGAAGGCGGCACTTCTCGTGTCCGCCAACAGGCTCCCGGAAGCGGTCGACCTGCTGGAGGTCCTTCATGTAGAATACGATTCCTCTGAGCGGGTACTCCGGGCTCTGCTTGATACATTGGATCAGGCCGGGGAGAACCAGCGGGCGGCTGAGCTGGTCAGGAGAAGCAAGTCCGAGGCGATCCTCCGGGACTACGCCGTATTCCTGGCGGAGCCCCCGAAGATGAGCCTGATTAATGGCAATACCTACGCATTCGGAACGATGCTCTCCATGACGGCAGAGGGGGAGGGCGTGATCTATTACACGAAGGACGGCTCAGTGCCGGATGAGCGCAGCTACCGCTATGTAGAGCCGATTCTTCTGGATACCGGGACCAACCGGATCAAGGCGGTCTATATCAATACCAAAGGAGTAGCCAGCCGCGTCACAGCGTCTGTTTACAATGTGAAAAATGCAGTTGTATAAATCATCGCAAGCTGCAGAGCTTTACAGAAACAAAACGGAGGAACAGCATGTACAGAATACTTGAGAAAAGGCAGCTGAGCTCAGTTGTCTGGGAAATGGTAGTGGAGGCACCCCTTCTCGCATCTCACGCAAAGCCGGGACAATTCCTGATTGTAAAGAAGGATGAGGCGGGTGAGCGCATTCCCCTGACAATCTGCGACTACGATGCGAAAGCGGGAACGATTACAATTGTGTTCCAGCCCGTTGGCGTTTCGACCTTGAAGTTTCTTGACCTGAACGAAGGGGACAGCTTCCAGGATGTCGTCGGCCCGCTTGGAAAGCCTTCGGATCTCCTGGAGATGAGCGAGGAAGAGCTGAAGAGCAGGCACTTTCTCTTCGTGGCCGGCGGTGTCGGGACCGCTCCCGTCTATCCCCAGGTGAAATGGCTGCATGAGCACGGCATCCAGGCGGATGTGATCATCGGAGCCAGGACCAAAGATCTCCTGTTCTACGAAGAGAAGATGAGGGCAGTAGCCGGTAATCTCTATCTCACTACCGACGACGGCTCTTATGTGCACAAGGGTGTCGTCACAAGTGGCATCGATGAGCTGGTGGCAGAGGGCAAGACCTATGATCACTGTGTCTGTATCGGGCCGATG
>CADCQE010000166.1 GCA_902803505.1 uncultured Lachnospiraceae bacterium
GGGCAAGAGTTACCTACCACCGCGCGAGAATCAGATTACAGGAAAGGATGGAAAAGTCGTGAATATGAATTGTGAAGTGATGCGCGATCTGCTTCCACTTTACGCCGACGACGTGTGCAGCACAAAGAGCCGCGAGCTTGTGGAAGAGCACCTTAAGGAGTGCCCCGCGTGTACCGAATATCTAAAGCAGCTGAAAGAAAACGAGATCGTGACCGATCTCATCGATGAAAAAGGCATGGTGATCCGTTACGGAGAACAGCGCATGAAGCGCCGTTCCGCCATGGTCGGATCCGTGGTCGCGGGCCTCTTCATGATCCCTGTCCTCGTGTGCCTCATCGTCAACCTCTCCTCGGGGAGAACGCTCGGATGGTTTTTCGTGGTCCTTGCCTCGCTCGCCGTGGCGGCCTCACTCATCGTCACGCCTCTGATGGTACCTGAGGATAAGGCGTTCTGGACTTTTTGCGCCTTCACCTGCAGCATTGTGGTGCTTCTCGCCGTGACCTGCCTTTACTCTCACGGGAGCTGGTTCTTCATCGCCTCAAGCGCTTTGCTTTTCGGCCTGGCTGTCGTCTTCCTGCCCTTTGTGGTTAAAGCCCGGCCGGTCAGAAAGATCATCGGCGAAAGCAATCGGGCGCTGATCGTACTCGCCCTTGATGCGGCACTTTTTGTGAACATGATGAATATGATTTCGTTCCGCGGCAAGATCACCTTCACAAACGTCGTCTATACGATCGGCGTCATCGCGGGCATCGGACTTGTTGTATCGGAGATCATGAGAAAGAGGGGGATAAGCAAATGAACGGCAATAAGAAAATGACAACAATCGCAGTGATCTGCGCAGTATTTCTGGTCGCGGCCGCGGCCATCGCGATCGGCAGCATATTCAACGTAATGGGAGTCACTTACGAAAATGCGGACGCCTATACACAGGGATCGGCCGACATTTCCGAAAATGTAAAGAACCTGGACATCCATTGGATCAGCGGCAAGATCAATGTCGCGTACCATAAGGAGAATACGGTCCTCCTTGAGGAGAGCGCAAACAAATCCATCAGCTCCGATATGGAGATGAGATGGTGGCAGGACGGCGACACCCTGCGCGTCCAGTATTCGAAATCCGGCGCGCACTTCTTCAACTTCGGCTTTACGAACCTTCAGAAGACTCTGACGGTGACGCTGCCCGAAAGCATTTCCTTAAAGGACGTCGCCATAAACGCGACCTCTGCCGACATGGAAATCCCATCGCTTAAGGCGGAAGCGGTAAGGCTGAACGCAACCTCCGGGAATATCCGGGCTTCTGCCGACGCGCCGATGATCGAAGCCAAGGTCACTTCCGGAGACGTGGCGATGAAAATCGGGGAAAATGCGGACGAATTGTCGGTAGAAACAACGTCGGGAAAGGTCACTTTAGAGGCGGGGAATGTCGGCCGCGCGAAAGTCGGGAGTACTTCCGGAGACCTGGACATCACAGGCGGGACGATCAAAAGTATTGAGGCCGGCGCCACTTCCGGACAGATCTGGCTTGCGCTTAAAGGTTCTGACGACGCGCAGATCGGCACCACAAGCGGCGACATCAAGGTCGAGCTCGGCGCGCTGAAGTCGCTCAAGGTGAAGGCAACCTCCGGGAACGTGACGGCGCTTCTGCCCGAGGAGCCTGGATTTACCGCCGACCTGCACACGACGAGCGGAGATGTGCACAACGGTCTGGCAATGTCAAACGACGGTTCCACTTACGTCTGCGGCGACGGCAGCGGAACAGTAGAAATTCACACCACCTCCGGCGAGGTCACGATCGACCGGGCGGCGTAAAAAAGCTGACAGATGGTCTGACCCCATATGTACCAACATAAAAAGAAAGGACAGTATCGATGATGAGATTAAGAAGAAAGTGTGTGATTTGATACCAGAGAAATGAAGAGAGACCGCTGGAAGGCGATGCCCTGATTACGTCATGCTTCAAAGAAACCTGATCTACACCGGGATCACAAGAGCAAAGAAGATCTTTGTGATGGTAGGAACAATAATAGCCCTGTCCTATGCGGTGAGAAACGTGAAAGTGAATGACAGGAACACCATGTTAAGTGACTGCCTTAGGCGGCTATTGCCGGAAAGCGGATCTCAGAGGCAGCCAGATGGCAAAATTACGCAGCTTTATCCGGTACAAACGGATCGCCCCTGCCAATCCAACCAACGACGGAAAACAGACGCCTATGTGTGGCGCACCAAATGGCCATCCAGTATTTCTTGCACAGCACGGAACAGGTACATGCTGCCGGGGGATGTCTTTATAAGTGGCACGGCATACTGGCAGGCAGAGAATTGACCGAAAAAGAGCAACAGAATAATGCTGATGTGCTCATAAAATGGATCGGAAGGCAACAATAACATAGCGAAGAAAGCGCTGATACAGGCGCTGGATGGAGAATAACATGAATTCAGAATGGAGCCATGCCCGTGACCGGCTTGTAAACGCGATAACTTCTCTTGGTTTTCCGGCAGAATTCGGGCATACGATTGCTTCCTATCTTGGCAGCCCCAAGGCTATAGATAGGATGACGGCTTATCTCCAGTATGTGAAACCGGGGAAAGAAGAATTAGTTGTGGATGAAATGCTGGCAATAAGGGCAGAGATTGATGCCTGGCGGGATAAAAAGGCATCGGAAAAAGCAAATGCAAAATATAACGAACTGCTGAACTGTGGTCTTGATGTGGAAGAACAATAAACTATGTGGGAATATTACTGAATGTATATCTGAATGAGATGGAGGATTAAGAATGCAAATCCAGGAAGCAATTAAAAACAGGCATAGTGTAAGACAGTATAGAACGGACCCTGTTGGAATTGTAAAATACAATTTTGAAGCTGCATCCGGTCATAAATGCAGATGAAGAAGTACATGCCTGACAGAGAATAGCTTAAAGTCACCTGCCATAGAGAACACTTGACGGAAAATCATAATGGGATATTAATGAATTCACGCAGAAATTGAAAGGGAGGGAATCAAAATGCTGACTCTTGAACGGGCAACGGAACTGAATAATACAATGGTCACGGAAGACCATCTTATCCTGCATGCCAAAAATGTCTGCTATGCCATGGGTGCTATGGCAGAACATTTTGGTGAAGATGTGGAGCATTGGCAGGCAGTCGGAATGCTTCATGATTATGATTACGAAAAGTATCCGGAAGAACATCTGCAGCATACACAGCAGCCGCTCAGGGAGGCAGGGGTCGACGAAGAAGATATCAGGGCTATTCTATCACATGGGTATGAAATCTGTACGGATGTAAAGCCTGAAACAAATCTCGAAAAAAGCCTGTTTACTGTGGATGAACTGACCGGTATCGTCCAGGCGTGTGCAAGAATGAGACC
>CADCQE010000167.1 GCA_902803505.1 uncultured Lachnospiraceae bacterium
GGGGATTATGGCGGTGGATGAAGTTGGTATTGAAATTGTGAGCTGGTACGCTGTATGATATTCGGCGTTTGGAGTTTTGTAGTGATGTAGTCGCGTTAAGTGATTTGATTCTGTGTTGCAGGATTAGGAATTGTTTTCGCTTAAGCGATTGATAGGATTCAGATTGAGAATTGGTATTATGGGAAAAGGCATGGATTTTCAAAGTAAAGTGGTTCTGGTTTATGGTGCGGGGAAGAGCGGCGTCGGTGCTTGTGATTTGTTGACGGAGCTGGGCGCGCGGGTGATCCTGTATGATGAGAAGGATGCGGTGTCTGTGGAGCTGAAGCACCCGGAGAGGGTGGAGATAAGGTCGGGTGAGCTGACGGATGTCGGAGGTGTGGATCTGGTGGTGCTGTCGCCGGGTGTGCCGACGGATCTGCCGCAGGTTGTGATGCTCAGGGAGATGGGCTTGCCGATCTGGGGCGAGGTGGAGCTGGCTTACAGGGCCGGGCACGGACGTGTGCTGGCGATTACCGGGACGAATGGTAAGACGACGACGACTTCGCTGGTGGGCGCGATTATGAAGGCGGCCTGTCCGGAGGTTTTTGTTGTGGGAAATATCGGCACGGCGTATACCGGGGTGGCGGCAAGGACGACGGAGGAGTCGGTGGTTGTCGCGGAGATCTCGAGCTTCCAGCTGGAGACGATTCATGAGTTTCACCCGAAGGTCAGTGCGATTTTGAATATTACGCCGGATCATTTGAACCGGCATCACACGATGGAGGAGTATATCCGGGTCAAGGAGCAGATCACTTTGAATCAGGACAAGGAGGACGTGTGTGTCCTCAATTATGAGGATTCGGTGCTGCGGGAATTTGGCGAGAGGATGTGTCCGGCCAGGGTGCTGTGGTTTTCGTCTGCGAGGGAGTTGGATGAGGGATTTTTCCTGAGAGGGCAGGAGATCATCTGGCGGCATGACGGAGTTGAGGAGGCGCTGCTCGATGTGGAGAAGCTGCTGCTCATCGGAACGCATAATTATGAAAATGTCATGGCCGCAGCAGCGGTTGCGATTGCGGCCGGTGTGGCGAAGGAGACGGTGGTGAGTGTGTGCGAGAGCTTTCCGCCGGTGCCCCACAGGATTGAGTATGCCGGGGAGAAGCGCGGTGTGATCTGGTACAATGACTCCAAGGGAACGAATCCGGATGCGGCGATTAAGGGGATTGAGGCAATGAAACGGCCGACTTTCCTGATTGCCGGGGGGTATGACAAGGGGTCTGATTATACGGACTGGATCCGGGCGTTTGGCGGAAGGGTCAAGAAGCTCGTGCTTGAGGGGAAGACGCGCTTTGATATCCGGAAAGCTGCGCTGGCTTGCGGATTTCCCGAAGGGGATATTGTTGTGCTGGATACGATGAAGGAGGCGATGGATTACTGCCGCGATCACGCTGTCGCGGGGGATGCCGTGCTTTTGTCTCCGGCCTGTGCTTCCTGGGGGGAATTTCCAAATTTCGAAGTAAGAGGAGAAGTGTTTAAGCAATATGTCCAAGAGGAGATCTAGAGCGGCGAGACGCCGCCTGCTGAAGCTCCTGGCGGCGCTGTTGATTCTTACAGCGATTGCGGTGTTCTTCCTGATGACATTCCGGCTGAAGACGGTTCTGGTGAAGGGAAATCTTCACAACACTCCGGATTCGGTGACGGAGCTTCTTCTGGAGCGGCCTATCGCGGAGAACACAGTTCTTGCTAAGCTCTTTAATACGAATCGGAAGATCGAGGATCCGGGGTTCATTGATTCGATTAACGTGGAGATCCTCGACCGCGATAAGATACGCGTCTATGTCACGGAGCGCACATTTGTCGGCTGCATTCCGGCGGGGGCTTTCTGGTGGTATTTTGACGCGTCGGGCAAGGTCCTGGCGCAGGCCTCTGACCGCACGCCGGGGGAGAATGTGCCTAGTGTGGAGGGCCTTGATATCCGGAACGATCCGCAGCTCGGATCCTATCTGTCTGTCCTGAATACGAAGGTCTTTTCCATGCTCGCGATGCTCAGGGCGCGGATCGACCTGAATCCCGATGTGATGCCGGACAAGGTGGTCTTTGATGAAGGCGGCGCCATGTCGCTGTATTACGGAGATGTGCTTGTACTGCTCGGCACGGGTGAGAAGCTGGAGCTGAGGTTGAAGGAGCTGTCCGGGGTCATTGATGAGCTGAAGAGCGGGTCCTATAAAGGGACGCTCCACCTTGAGACTTATGACGGATCCCAGACGGGTCTGATTTTTGATGCGGCGTGACAGGTGGGTCAGCTTTTTGAAAAAAAACTTGCGAAAAGAAGTGAAACACTATATGATTATTCTGTTATGTTATGTTCAGAAGGAGGAGCGCTGTGTTAGAGATTACATCAAATGAAGCCGAGTCTGAGGCTCGTATAATTGTCGTCGGTGTAGGCGGAGCCGGGAATAATGCGGTGAACCGCATGGTGGATGAGACAATCGGCGGCGTTGAGTTTGTAGGTGTCAATACAGATAAGCAGGCGCTGTCTCTGTGCAAGGCTCCGACGATCGTACAGATCGGCGAGAAGGTCACGAAAGGCCTTGGTGCCGGCGCAAAGCCTGAGGTCGGTGAACAGGCTGCGAATGAGAGCGAAGAGGAGATCCGTCAGACGATCTCCGGTGCGGATATGGTATTTGTTACCTGCGGCATGGGCGGCGGAACCGGTACCGGCGGTGCCCCTGTCGTGGCGAAGATTGCGAGAGAGCTCGGATGCCTCACAGTGGGCGTCGTGACGAAGCCCTTCCGCTTTGAGGCGAATAAGCGCATGGAGAATGCCCTGCGAGGCATCGAGCGCCTGCAGACGAATGTCGATACCCTGATCGTCATCCCGAATGACCGTCTTCTTGAGATCGTGGACCGCAGGACGACGATGCCGGAGGCCCTCAAGAAAGCAGATGAAGTGCTTCAGCAGGCCGTCCAGGGCATTACGGACCTGATCAATCAGCCGGCCCTCATCAATCTTGACTTTGCGGATGTGCAGACCGTCATGACCAACGGCGGGATCGCCCACATCGGAATCGGTGAGGCGAAGGGCGACGACAAGGCCCTCGAGGCAGTGCAGCAGGCAGTGGAGAGTCCTCTCCTGGAGACCTCCATCACCGGCGCGAAGAACGTCATCATCAACATCCGCGGCGACATTTCCCTGATGGATGCCAATGATGCGGCCAGCTATGTCCAGCATATGGTGGGCGACGAGGCGAACATCATCTTCGGCGCGATGTACGACGACACGGAAGTTGACACCTGCAGGATCACGGTCATCGCGACAGGCCTTGCAGATGCGGAGAAGAAGGCGAAGGAAGAGAGCAAAGCCCGTGAGAAGGAACAGCGCATGTCAGAACCGCCGAAGTCCTTCAACAGCTTCACGAGCCCTTCATTTTTAAATCAGAAACCGCCCAAGGCGCAGACTGCTCCGATGACACTGCAGCAGCCGAAGGTATCCAGCACAGTCGAGCGCAAGGACATCCAGATTCCGGATTTCCTTAAGAACAGGTCTCGCTGATGAAGTGCCCCTA